>JAQIBZ010000246.1 GCA_027858815.1 Desulfobacteraceae bacterium | reverse complement strand
TTGAAGCATGATACCCGTCAGCATTTGGATGAATTTTTAGTCCATGGAATGTCTTCTTGGCCAACTTAGCCGTGATTTCATACACATATTCTTCAAGCGGATTTACCCATAAAAGCGGATAAAAAATGTGTGGATTGCTCTTCGTAACGTTAAGAAGTTCATTGCTTGCAAACTCCGTCCCCTTTTTCCAGCCCGACATTGAAGAAATAAAGCATTTTGAGATTTTTAGTTTTGATACAATATTTAAAATTTCTTGTGCGCTGAAATAAAAATTATCGTACCAACCGACATGGATATGACTGTCAATGATGTTATGAGAAAACTCGTCAAATCTTCTCACGTAATTTCTCCGATGACTTGATTTTCAGGTTTTCCGCAATAAGACACATCATATCCATTTTATGGTTAATGCTGCCTGTTTCATGATATATAACACCAGGACATCGCGGACAGTGCATAAGGGATTCACAACGGATACACTCTCCCAAATCCTTGTTTTTATACCCTCGAATTTGATTAAGTGTTTGGGATTGATCCCAGATATGTTTAATACCATGATCATTTATATTACCGCATTTTTGCTGCCAGGCAATGCAGGGGAACACATCACCATAGGCATTCACGGCTATGAGATAATTTCCTCCCCCGCATATTGATTCTTCAGGGTCGAATGCATTATCAATAGTTTCAGACATAACCACCGAGGTATCATCTTCAACAAATATCGAATCATAGAGTTCTTCGTCATTAAAAAGCTTTGTTATATCGCCGTCAGTCAACCTCAGTTTCACAGGGTCGATATCTCCATTGACTTTTTTTGTAATAATGAGATCAAATCCACAGATTGTTCCTATTTGATCTGCATATTTTTTAATTTCCTTTACCGCCCCGATCGTTAAATTAGTTACCGGACAAGATATTCTGACGGTAATGCCATTCTCTTTCAGGTGCTCAACAGCTTTTATCGTACTTCTTAGAGACCCCTTTAACCCGGTCATGTAATCGTGTTTGCTTTCGTCCATGCTGTAAATGCTGACATGAACTTCCGTAACACAATGTTCATAAAGCTTTTTGGCGACATCGTTATCAATTAATGTCCCATTGCTTTTCAGCAGAATTGAAAATTTCTTTTCACGGGCATATGATATGATATCCCAAAAATCGTTGCGTAACAGAGGCTCTCCCCCTGTTATCGTCAATTCGAGGCACCCTGAATTTTTTAAATCATCTAAAAACTGATAAATCTCTGCGGTGGTTAATTCTTCACGACGAACATCCGGTTGATTGTAACAATGCTTGCATCTCAGATTACATTTTTCAGTGATTTCCAGGATAGTATGAACAGGAAGACCTAATTGCTGCCCGATGGTTTTGATATTGACTTGATTATCGATTGATGGACTTTCATCTAATGCCTGGCGTGTTGGCTCCGAGACCTCGTTGCCGTCTATTTTTAGCAAGCCGTATATAGTATACGTATCAATAAAGTCCTTTATATCATCGACAGCCACTGATTCATCGACCTCAAAGATCTCTGAAACCGATTTAACAATTTGGTCAAATTGCAATGGGCTTTTCACCAACTCCCAGATAAAACTTGCCACAGGATTCAAACGAATCATTTCTTTTATATCGTGATGAATGATAACGGCTTCTTCATTATAGACCCTGTATGAAGTTCTTGGATTCTGGGTTATGGTAGCAGGTGAACTTATTATTTGACTCATAAACTTATATCCTCAAACCGCAGATCATCATTTTGAATTTAAGTATTCTTTAATAAGCGCTGCACTATCAAAATTCCATGAGTTACCAACAGTAATTAATAACTTTATTTGCTCGTCTGAAGCCATTCCATCTGCCATTGTTATATCCACTGCAATTTTTAGCAGTGATTTTAATTCTTTTAATTCGCTTTTCTTAAATAAAAGAGACGCTGCCGATTCAATTGAAGCTAACTGACCTATCAGGTCCATGGACTGTAGCGATTTGATAACGTTTTCAACACTGAAATTATTTTTTTTTGCATTAGCTTTAAGAAACCGGTCAATCACAGCGAATTCTGATTTGGAGACCTCGCCATCAATTAAGGCAAAAATATACAACAACTCAAATGCTGCCTGAAATTTTTCATCAACCTTTTCACCAACAGGAATAAATTTATAGCGATTTTCTTTGATCCATTTTGCATCCTCGCCTTCTGCAAAAGGCGACATATGCTCAAAGGCTTTGTCAATATACATCTTTGGATAGCTTGGATATTTAATATGCTTGTTCAATCCTTCTCTATACCCGTTTATTACATAAGACTCCCTCGTGTCCCCAAGTTCATCATATTTCTTTCCGATAAGTAGAAAATGAGCATTGGCCGTTGCAAATGACCAGAAAAAAATTGGATCATAGAGGTAACCATTGCGACCCTCATATGCATTCATGATTTCATCCAGTTTATTGGCGTAATCCAGAAATAAATTCGGATTCCAATTTTGGTCGGCAACTGTTTTATTCATCTTTAAAACGGTTTGATGGAATAAAGTGAAAAGAGTCTTGTCTTTCCAAAGATGCTTGTTCATATCAAGTGCAAACATAATCGTCTCCTTAATTTATAGTTTTCAGAAATATGATCCGCAAACTTTTGTTAACAAACTATCATTAGAAAATCATTGCATTGAACAAATGTTTTAAAAAATTAGTTTCGTTATTGAAAAAGACATAACAAAATTTAAAATATTCAAAATTTAATAAAAAAAATTCCCTTTTCATCAGCCAGGTTCCACCACAGATATTTTTCCCCTTGTGTAAATTTATGCTCTGCTCTTACGTTTCCGACCTTCTACCCGGCGAACTTTCTCCATATTAGGATATGGTGTCACATCTTGAATTGTGGTGCGGCCGGGCAAGGTCGTACATTTAAGCGGGTGTGAATCCCGCCCCGGAAGGATGGCTATCCACCGGGTAGCGAGTCCTTGGATCAACGGGGGTGACCCCTGCGA
>JAQIBZ010000016.1 GCA_027858815.1 Desulfobacteraceae bacterium | reverse complement strand
GCCCCCGTGATCCACGGAAACCATCAGCTCAGGGCCGCATCGCAATGGGCATCCCACTGGCGTCAATATTTCATTCTTTTATTCCGTATTTCGACACAGCAGGTATCGTTGGAAAATAGACCTGGGTGGCACGGGCAACTCGTTGCCCGTGTTCCGAAGGAACAAAAGGGAATGTCAATTATTTCGAATATTTGTCACACGGAGAATCCCTTCTGCGCTGCGCGCACTGGCAAAATTTGCCAGTGTTACCCCAAAATTTTGAAATGTCACTCTGATTTCACAGTATCGTTTGCCAAAGTTTGAACGCCGGGGAGAATCCCATTGCAACACGACCGAGAGGCACTGGTTTTCATGGGAAAAGGGAGCAAACTGTTTGAGCGGCGATGAAGCCGATTTCTGTGAAGTCAAAAAAAACTGACGAAGCCAGGGAATCCGGAATTTGATAAGGATAGAGCGAGTTTTTGATCCCGCCATGAAAACCGGGTGCATCGAGGGCAAAGTGTTGCAGGGTGGGCTTCTTTTGCTACTTTTCTTGCCCATCAAGAAAAGTAGAGAAATAAAAAAATGCCAGGAATGGATGTTTTTTTATGAGTTCCATTTGTTGGAGGGTGGCACGGGCAACTCGTTGCCCGTGTTCCGAAGGAACAAAAGGGAATGTCAACAACCTCGAATATTTGTCACATGAAGAATCCCTTCTGCGCTGCGCGCACTGGCAAAATTTGCCAGTGTTACCCGGGAATGTGGGGGAAAATGCGGTTTACGAATCCCAATTAAATGAAAGCTTACGTTCGGATTGCACACAGTCCCGCAGGTACAGGTTGATCAGGTTCTGATAGGGAATGCCGGTTTCATCGGCCTGATTTTTAAAATATTCAATAATGTCGACCCCCATCCGGATAGTCACCTGTTTTTTCAGGTGTTTTGCATAAGGGTTTTTCCGGCCCTTCATTTTTGTAAAATCATATTCTTTTTTCATATTACACCTTAAAATATACTATTTGTTCTTTTTTGGTGGCTTTTCTCGCAGAGATGATTCGAATTTCAGATTCGCTGACTCTGAAACAATGGCAAATAACCAGAACCCGCATCTTGTGGCTTAAGCCGATAAGTAAAAATCTGTTTTCATCTTCAGAATGATCCGGATCATCGAATTCTATCGCACGTTCATCAAAAAATACTGTTTGTGCCTCTTCAAAAGATACATGATGTTTTTTTTGATTATTTGAATTCTTCTTATCATCCCACGAAAATATTAAATTTTTCATAATTACAATATAATTACAATATAATTATAAAATAATTACAAATCAAGAGTGATTTAAAATTTTGAGAGCAGGTTAGAATTCCTGGAATTCCAGGGACTGCTTATTTAATGTGACCACGTACCGCGATCACACAATTCAATCTTATGTTACGCATCGGAAAACCATATAATGATTTGTTGATCTAAAAATATTATGTCATTATTCAGTCTTGTTAATAAGGTTAAAAGTGCTTAGTGTTATTTAATATCAACCGTTTCAGAGCAGCAGCAAATCTATGAAGTCTGGTTGATATTAAGAAACTGCAGGGTATTAATATTTTCATATGGATGTCATATATATTTCTGATTTGTGGGACTAAAGGAGGTTATAATGCGCATTGTTACTATTACCCGGCCATTCGGCGCCGGCGGACATACCGTAGGCCAGGAAGTGTCTAAAAGACTTGGTTTTGAGTTGATAGAAAAGGGAATTGTAGATGCCGTTGCCAAAAAAGCGAAGGTAAGCCCCGACTGGGTAAAGGCCATAGAAAAGGAAAGAGGAAACCAATTGATTAATTTTGTAAACAGTTTGGTTTCAATAAATTTTTTAGATCGCTTGCAGGAAGACAAAAATAGAGGTTATATCGACGAGAAAATTTATGTGGATACATTACAAGATGTTATGCTGGAGATAGCCAGGGAGTCGGATGCTGTGATCGTTGGCCGGGGAGGACAATACTTTTTGGAAGACCATCCACAGGCCGTGCACGTTCTTCTGACCGCAGATGACCCCTTTAGAGTCAAATTTTTGCAAGAGCATTATGATATGGATGAGGGTCAGGCTCAACAAGTGATATTGCGCGGCGACAAAAGACGGCATAACTTTTATAAAAAGATTCATCATGAAGATTACAATAGCATTAGCCTTTATACTGTGGTTTTAAATATGACAAAAATCAGTATCGACAGAGCTGTAGACATCATTGCGGGTCTTGTCGAGGATCTCGAATAACCATAGAAGAAGAAGCCGGGGGACATACTGCAGGAAATAAGCCGGAGCAGAAATCCCCCTGAATGCCACTATTATGTGAAATCCAGAGGGATGATATGGTCTTGTTCCGACGGGGATCAGTAACCCCGATTTTTTAAGTCTTCGACAATGTCCACATAGAAATCCGGTGCGTCAAAGCCCGGGGTAATGCCGAAAACCTGATCAACGATATTGTAATGATCGCATCCCGGACTCCACCAGGCAGCATCTTCCACACCCCGGAAATTACCCCATTTGGCGCTGTTGACGCTGACAAGCCCGTCATTGGGGCCTTCGGTCGCCAAAAGGGCAATCCAGGTGGGGGCCAGTGCGATTACATTGGGGGCCACTTTAATTTTTGCCGCCCAACTCTGATAGTGAACACCGGGAACATCAAGCGTATTGAAATGTAAATCGGGGGACACCATACCTATTAATTGTCAATGATAATTACATTCTGATAACATACTTGATTAATGTGTTTTTTCGCTTTTACTTTTCTTGCCCATCAAGAAAAGTTAAAGGGAAAAAACACATTAGTCATGTAGGTTATCAGAAGGTAATAATCATTGACAAT
>JAQIBZ010000655.1 GCA_027858815.1 Desulfobacteraceae bacterium | reverse complement strand
AAAAAATTATGCTTCGTTTGGTAAATGTAAATAGTTATTACGGACTGATACACATTTTAAAGAATGTGACCTTGCATGTCAGCGAAGGCGAAATCGTGACCATGCTGGGGGCGAACGGGGCCGGTAAAACCACGACATTAAGGACAATCAGCGGGCTTCAGCCGGTTCGGGGCGGTAAAATTTATTTTAATGACCAGGAAATTACCGGTGCCAGCCCTGAAAAACTGGTGAATATGGGCATTGCTCACGTGCCGGAAGGGCGTCAGATTTTTCGGCCCATGTCTGTTTATGATAACCTTGAACTGGGCGGGTATTTAATTTATAAACATTATGGCAAAAAACAGCTGAAGGCGGATATAGAGCAGACCTTTGCCCTGTTCCCCATTTTAAAGGAACGTCGTACCCAGTATGCAGGCACTTTAAGCGGCGGGGAACAGCAGATGCTGACCATTGCAATGGCGCTGATGTCTCGCCCCAAGTTGCTGCTGCTTGATGAACCGTCTATGGGACTTGCGCCGCTCATTATCAGGGATATTTTTCAACTGATTGCAAAATTGCAGGCTGACCGAAAACTCACAGTGCTTTTAATCGAACAGAATGCCAATGCTGCATTAAAAATTGCCGACAGGGGATATGTTATTGAAACCGGTAAGATCGTTTTGGAAGAAGATGCTGAAAAGCTTATGACCAACCAGGAGGTAAAACGGGCTTATCTGGGCAGGGAACAGAAAGAGATATGGGAGTAGATTAATAAGGGGTTTAGGTTGAAGGTATAAGGCTGAAGTAAAGAGATTGAATGAAATTTGTAATTGGAAACCTTCAGCCTTAAACCTTCAGTCTAAAAACCTATAATTTATCAGGAAAAAAGATATGGAATTTTGGGATAAAAAAATTGAATGCATGAGCCGCGATGAAATCAAGCAGGTTCAGCTTGAAAAACTTCAGGCAACCTTGAACCGGGTGTATAAAAATGTCCGGCATTATCGGAAGATATTCAGGGAAGTTGACTTTATGCCTGAAGATCTCAGTAAATTTTCTGATTTTAAACGCCTGCCTTTTATTACCCGCCGTGATCTCAGTGAGAATTATCCCTATGATATGTTTGCCGTTCCCTTAAGAGAGGTGGTTCGGCTGCATACGGCATCCATTAATTTTGAAGACCCTATTGTCATCGGGTTTACACAAAATGACATCAATAACTGGGCGGAATTGATGGCAAGAAATTTTACTGCTGTCGGCATCAGTAAAGACGATGTTGTTCAGATTGCGTTAAATTTTGGAATCACTACGGGCCCGTTCGGCATTCAGGTGGGTGCTGAAAAAATCGGCGCATCTGTTATCCCCATGTCCGCCGGAAAATTTTCAGCCCAGATTAAAATCATGCGGGATTTTCGGACAACGGTACTGGTATCTACTCCCACGCTGGCGTTGAGCCTGGTCCGTGAAATGGAAGAGATGAATATTGATCCCCGCAAACTGTCTCTTAAATATGGTATATTCGGATCTGAGCCATGGTCGGAAGATACCCGGGATGAGATTGAAACAAAAATGCATATTACCGCAGCAGACACTTATGGCATGACAGAGTTGTTTGGGCCAGGTGTTGCCTGGGAATGTCCTGAAAAAAACGGGTTGCATATTGCCGAAGATCATTTTATTCCTGAAATAATTGATCCCATAACACTCGAGTCCCTGCCGGAAGGATCTGAAGGTGAACTGGTGCTGACGTCTATTTCAAAAGAGGCATTTCCGCTGATTCGATTCAGAACCGGTGATTTAAGTCGGATCGATTATACGCCTTGTGCCTGCGGGAGAACTCATTGCCGGATTTCCCGGATTTTCAAGCGGTGTGATGATGTCATCGTAGTCCGGGGTATGGCGATCACACCGGAACAGATCAATCGGGTTCTGGCCCGGATCAGTGGCAATCAGCCGATTTTTCAGATCATTGTGGAGCGTATTGATGGTCAGGATCAGATGACTGTTATGATAGAAATTTCAGATTTAAACTTTTTTGATGAGATGAAAAAGCAGCGCCGATTTGCTGATCAGCTTCATCGGGAATTGTCGGAATTGATTGGCTGGGAAGTGGTGGTTCGTCTTGTTGAACCCGGCACATTTAATCCGGAAGAAAAGGTAGTTGATAAACGTCAGTTTCAATAGAGAATAGAATGTATTAACTAATTGTTATTTATTATAAATTTATTATTGATTAACTTTTTAAAAAGGAGATCTTAAGATGACAGCAAAATTGATTAAAGGAACCGAAATCAGAGAGGAAATCCTGGAAGAAATCACCCGGGAAGTAAAAGAAATCAAGGAAAAGCATGGTGTTGTTCCGGGTCTGGTAACCATTCTTGTTGGATCGAGTCCGGCATCTATTTCTTATGTGACCTTAAAAATTAAAACCGCACATCGCGTCGGTTTTACTGAAATCCAGGACGACCAGCCGGTAGATATTTCTGAAGAAGATCTTCTGGCATTGATTGAAAAATACAATAAGGATGAGTCCATCAATGGTATTCTCGTTCAATTGCCGCTGCCCAAGCATATTGATGACAAAAAAATATTAAATGCTATTGATCCGGATAAAGATGTGGATGGTTTCCATCCGGTTAACGTCGGTCGGCTGATGATTGGTGGTGATGAAGTGAAATTTCCGCCGTGTACGCCGTTTGGTATCCAGGAAATGATTATTCGTGCCGGTGTTGAAACAAGTGGTGCAGAAGTCGTTGTGGTCGGCCGTTCAAATATCGTTGGTAAACCTATTGCCAACATGATGGTTCAAAAAGGTCCGGGTGCCAATGCGACAGTTACTATCGTACATACCCGTACAAAAGATCTGGCAGCCCATTGCAAGCGGGCGGATATCCTGATCGTTGCCGCCGGTGTTCCTGATCTTGTTAAACCGGAATGGATTAAGCCGGGTGCATGCGTTATTGATGTTGGTGTTAACCGTGTTGGTGAAAAAATCAGTGAAAAAACCGGTAAAACAATCGCGATTCTTAAGGGTGATGTGGATTTTGATGCTGCCAAAGAAATCGCCGGTTATATTACACCGGTTCCGGGCGGTGTTGGTCCCATGACTATCACCATGCTGATGCTCAATACATTGAAATCATTAAAATTTAAACTTGGATTAATGTAATTTATTTATCTTGTTCTAAAATGATTTTAACTTTTCCTTGATGAAATGATTAAAAGGCCATGTCACTTGACATGGCCTTTTTCATTTTTACTTTATTGCAAATTTAACCGTTTGTTACACGGTAAATTTGTTCTATTCAATTTGACTGGCGGGCACGGTGGCCCGCCCTACGGCAACAGGCATCGTAGGGTGGTGGCTCGCCCTACGGCAACGCGCATCGTAGGGTCTCGGCCACCGTGCCGACCGTCAATGCGTCAACAGGCCCATGTTTAACGGGCTTTGCGGTCAGAACAAATTTACCCTGCCGTCTGTTAATGTGAACTTGACAGTTAAATGATTAAAATGATAATACATTAGTTGTCTTTTGGTCGTTTTTTTATTAAGTCATTGATA
>JAQIBZ010000653.1 GCA_027858815.1 Desulfobacteraceae bacterium | reverse complement strand
GGTCCAGAATCTGCGGGTAGGCAAAACCGGATTCGCGTTTATCCTGAACAAAGCAGGAGAATTTCAAACGAATCCAAGTAGGGAATATAAACCAAGTCATAGCGGGTACGAATTTTTCTGGGATTCAGTAAAAAAAGAAAAAAATAATATTTTCATTACCCGACTGAAAGATGGTGCCGATACAGAAAACTTATATGCCGTCGGAAGCCTTAAGAATGGAGACTGGCTGCTGATTGTCCAACAGCAGGCAGCAGATGCTTTCTCAGATTTTAATCAAATGTTTAATATCGCTTTGATCATTTTTATTGTCGGCGGTATCGCCATTGTTGTCATGGCATTTGTTACGTCAAAAAAAATGGTGCTCAGGATTCGCCGTGCCGATAAAGGCAAGGAGACGATGAACCAGCAAATTGTTGAAACCGGTAAAATGGCATCCATTGGAGAACTGGCAGCAGGTATTGCCCATGAAATAAATAATCCGGTGGCCATTATGGTGGAAGAAGCCGGCTGGATTGGTGATTTGCTGGAGGAAGAAGAATTTGCGTCAAGCGAAAATCTGGATGAATTTACCCGGGCTTTGGCCCAGATCAATACTCAGGGAAAAAGATGTAAGGAGATTACTCATAAATTACTGAGTTTTGCCAGAAAGACCGACGCAACGGTAAAAGATGTTCAGATCAATGATATTATTAAGGAGATTGTCAATCTTTCCGCTCAAATGGCGAAATACAATAAAGTATCTATCATTACGGACTTTAATGACAGCCTTCCTTATATAACCATTTCCCCGTCAGAAATGCAGCAGGTCATCTTAAATTTGATTAATAATGCTTTAGATGCCATGGAAAAAATCGGCGGAACAATACGTGTTTCCACAAAAATCAGTGAAGTCGAAGCAGGCCATATCGTTATTATTGTTGAAGATGATGGGCCGGGGATTCCGGAGGCAAATCTTTTACGAATTTTTGATCCGTTTTTTACTACCAAACCTGTGGGAAAAGGTACTGGGCTGGGCCTGTCGATCTGTTATGGGATTATCAGCAAACTGGGTGGTAAAATTGATGTTCAGAGTGCGGTTGGTCAGGGATCGCGATTCAGGATATGGATACCGATTCAAAAATAGAACCTACGCATAGCGGATTTTATCAAAAATATAATTATAAATATTAAATTAATTAAAAGATAAGAAGGGAGGATGGCTATGAATAACACGTTTATTCTGCTGGTTGATGATGAAGAACCTTTTGTGGCAACCATGTCAAAGCGGCTGGATAAGAGAGGCTTGAAAGTGATTTCAGCGAACAGTGGTCAGGAGGCGCTGGAACAACTGGCCAAAAATATGACTGTGGATGTTATTATTTTGGATGTGAAAATGCCGGGTATGGATGGCATTGAAACATTACAGGAAATTAAAAAATACCACCCTTTAAAGGAAGTGATCATGCTTACCGGGCATGCCACGGTGGAGAGCGCCATTGAGGGAATGAAACAGGGGGCCTTTGATTACCTGATGAAACCATGTGATATTGATGCTTTATTATCAAAAGTGGATGAGGCTGTAAAGAAAAAACAGGCTCACGAGCAGAAGATCGATCAGGCACGAATTGATAAAATAGTGAAAACTCGCGGTTATTGACAATGAAAGGAAAATGGTATGAGCGACGAAGAAAAACACCCTCAATCCGGGAAAGGTCGTATCAAACTTCTTCTGGTTGATGATGAAGAAGGATATGTCAATGTTCTGGCAAACAGATTACGGAAAAGACATATTGATGTCACAAAAGCATTCAGTGGCAGTGAAGCGATTAAGGCAGTACGAGGGCAGGATTTTGACGTTGCGATTCTTGATCTTAAAATGGAGGACATGGACGGGATTGAAGTCCTGAAAATATTTAATCAAATGGATCTTGATATGGAAGTTATCATGCTCACCGGTCATGGCTCCCAGGAGGCTGCCAGTGAGGGCTTGAGCATCGGCGCATTTGATTATTTAACCAAACCGTGTGAACTCCATGAATTGATCAAAAAGATTCATGAGGCCTGTCAAAAACGCTTGAAAGATGAATAGGAGTAGAAATGTTTTTTAAATCAAACGGATTCAAGCTCTGTGTCGGGATTTTATTGGGAGTGATTGTTATGGTGCTGCCCAGGCCGGAGGGGACTCAGTTTAAAATCTCCGGTGATGTCCAGCAAACTCTGTCTGCGGCTGTAGGCAGTTATTTTCAATTATCAGCAGAAACATCGCAAAAAAATGGAACGTATATTTTAGAGGCCAAAAACCCGGGAACGCCTGAAGCCACAGGAGACTTTTTAAAGGCGCAGGTTGAAAATATTGGTGCGGAATCAATTAAAGTTGACTATGTTGACGGATTATCGCCTACTGCCAAACGGTTTCTGGCCATTCTGGTGGTCCTGATTTTTCTGTTTGTCGTGGAACCGATTCCCCTGGAAATTACTGCGATCTGCATCGGGGTGTTTCTTGTGGTCATGGGGGTCGCTACCCCCAAAGAAGCTTGGGCACCGTATATGCATCCGGTGGTTATTTTTATCATGTGTTGTCTGATATTTGCCATTGCACTGGATGAAGCGGGGCTGACCAAGCGGCTGGGGTATTTTATCATTAAAAAAGCCGGCAATAATGTGACCCGGTTTACCTTTATTATTTCCATCGGCCTGGGCTGGGCGTCCGGAGTGATGCATGATGCCGCAGCCTGTGCCATCGGCATTGTCACCATGCTCCCCATGATGCGCGCGGCCGGCATTGAACCGGGAAGCAAAACCGCTAAGTTCATGATGTTGTCGCTTCCGTTCGCGTGTTCCTGCGGCGGTATGGGAACACTCATCGGTGGCGGGCGGTGTATGGTCGCGGCGGCTTTTTTAAAAGAATATACCGGTCTTGAAATTACTTTTTTTGAATGGATCATGTATGCCATGCCTGCAGCCATAGTGACAGTACCGGCAGCAGTGGGCATCGTTTATCTGGTTTTCCGGCCCAACCCTAAATATAAACTGCCGATTTTTGATGAAGAAATCGGTCCAATGAAACCTCTGGAACTTAAAACTCTGGTGATTATCGGTCTGACGTTTAGTCTGTGGTTGACCAAAGGCCTTCACGGAATTGATTATTCCATCACCGGTATGTTGGGTGTCACTGCTCTGGTTCTTTTCGGAGTTTTGAAATGGGAGCATATTAATGATAACCTGGAATGGGGAACCGCCTTGTTTATTTTCGGCGGCGGGATTTCTTTAGGCCTGGCCATGGGATATTCCGGAGCAGCGGATTATTTTGCCAACCTGTTCTTCCCGTTGATCCAGGGAAAAGGATGGCTGGTGCTGTTTATTGGTATGGGCGTTTTCGGTGCCCTGGTGACCAATGCCATGGCAAATGTTGCGGCCGCAGCCCTTATTCTGCCCATTGTCATTCCCATGGCCCAGATGGAAGGGATCGACCCGACTATTCTGGCACTGGGACTTGGTATGTGCACCTCTTTTGCGTTGCTGCTGGTCATCGGCTGTCCGCCCAATGCCATTTCATACAGTTACCGGTATTTTAAGGCATCCGATTTGACCAAAGCCGGTCTGGTGGCAACCCCCTTACTGCTGACGATTGTTGTAATTGTTGCGGCGGTCTGGTGGAAAATCATCGGATTAGTGTAGGGAAAGGTAGAAGGGGTAAGGTATAAGGTATAAGGTAGAAGGGGTAGGCTGGATTAGCGCGTAGCGCGTAATCCGGCTTTGGTAAAGGATGAGTAATTTGAGATTGGTTGATTTTTGTATAACCTCTCAATCCAACATAACCGGAGATGAACGTAATGGAGAATATACGCCTGCTTTTAGTGGATGATGAGACCGATTTCAGAGCGCCGCTTAAAAAACGGTTGGCAAGAAGAGGCTTTGTCGTTTTGGAGGCAGGTGACGGAGATGAATGCCAGGCTGTCATGAATAATGCGTCGGTTGATGTGGTCGTGCTGGATGTGAAAATGCCGGGAATGAACGGAATCGAAGTCCTTGAGTGGATAAAAGAAAACCATAAAAAAACAGAAGTAATAATGCTTACCGGTCACGCTTCAGCGGTTGACGGGGTTGAAGGGATTAAAAAGGGGGCCTTTGATTATCTGACAAAGCCCTTGGAATTTCCGCATCTGGTCCAGAAGATTGAGCAGGCGGTTGAAAAAATACGGCGGGATGCGGAAAAGCAGCAGGAAGCCGAATTCAAGACGCGCATGGAACAACAGATGATTTCCACCGAACGGCTTGCTTCTCTGGGGACACTGTCCACCGGCATTGCTCATGAAATTGATAATCCTCTGGCAATTATAAAGGAATCAGCGGAATACATGCGTCTTTTGCTGAGTAAAGCAGACCATGCGGATATGCCGCGTAAATCTGACTTTGAAAATGCCGTAGGAAAAATTGAAACCGCCATCGAGCGGGCAAAACGGATTACCCATCAGTTGCTGGGATTTGTCAGAAAGCCGGAGACTTTTTTTGCAGAAACGGATCTGAAGGTCCTGGTGGCGGAAACCGTTGAGTTCGCCGCCAAAGGAGCGGAGATCAAAGGCATTCAAATCGTACAGGATATGGAAGGGGTAAACGGCACCATCTGGAGTGACCCGTATGAGATTCGCCAGGTATTATTCAATCTGTTGACCAATGCCATCCATGCTGTTGAATCCGATGGGACCATTACGGTATCATTAAAAGGGACGGACTCGCGTGTCATGCTTATTGTTGAAGACACCGGTAAAGGCATTCCGAAAGAAAATCTGGGAAAAATTTTTGAACCGTTTTTTACCACAAAGCCACCGGGAAAGGGGACCGGGCTTGGACTATATGTAACGTGTGGGATTGTTGAACGGCTGGGGGGGGGAATTGATATTACCAGCCGGGTCGGCAAGGGCTCCCGCTTTCAGGTGGCATTGCCGCGTTCACGCAAAGCGTGTGAAAATATGGGCGATAATAAAGAGTTATGTGTTGACATATTAAATAAGATTAAAGGAGATCCTGCGAAATGATAAGAATTCCGGCAAAGGTCTTGATTGTAGATGATGAGAAGGATTTTGTGGAAATGTTTTCCCTGCGTCTATCCGAGGGTGGTGAAAAAGTTTTTACCGCGCACAGCGGGCAGGAATGTCTTGAAAAACTGAAACAGGAAAATATTG
The DNA here is from genome assembly GCA_027858815.1 of Desulfobacteraceae bacterium. Lineage (GTDB taxonomy): Bacteria > Desulfobacterota > Desulfobacteria > Desulfobacterales > Desulfosalsimonadaceae > SURF-3. The sequence goes on along the minus strand of JAQIBZ010000653.1, from coordinate 10,563 downwards.
ATGTGGTGGTGTTAGATATTAAAATGCCCGGTATGGATGGGGTGGAAACATTAAAAGAGATCAAAAAAAAATATCCCATTGTTGAGGTAATTCTACTGACCGGTCATGGCGCCATCGAGACCGCCGTTGAGGGGATGAAACTGGGGGCCTATGATTATCTGTTAAAACCGGCGGACGCCGGTGAAATGACGAAAAAGCTGGAAGGGGCCCGAAAAAGAAAAGATGCACAGGAAGAGCGGATCCGCAAGGCGGAGCAAAAGTCTTTGTTGCGGAGGGGCGGCAATATCTAATAAATTAAGGAGCTATAAATATGAAAAAAAATAACATTAATCTGCTGTTTGTTGATGATGAAGAGCAATTCCTGGAGTCCATGAGCAAGCGCCTGACAGCCCGTGAATTTAATGTGTTTTCCGTTAATCGCGGTGAAAAAGCCATAGAGGCCGCGAGAAAGAATCCTGTTGACGTTGCACTGATTGACTTGAAAATGCCGGGTATGGATGGGGAAGAAACATTAAAAGCTTTAAAAAAGGAACATCCCTGGATGGAGATCGTCATCCTGACCGGACACGGCAGTATTGATTCAGCAGTAGACTGTACCCAGAGCGGGGCGCATTCCTATTTACAGAAGCCATGTGACCTTGAACAATTGCTTGAAGTGCTGAAGGAAGCTTATAAAAAACGGGTGATGAATAAGAACAAAATTGAAGAAACAAAGATGAATGAAATGCTGAAAATAGCGCAATCCAATTCTCCGCGTGAAATTTTACGGCGTTTAAAGGAAATTGACTCTGCTTCGGACTATATGTATAATATCAATTATTAAATTTAATTTATATTATTAAAAAGGTTAGCATCGTAATGAAATGGTGGGGACAGCTGGGACTTTCAATTCGTTTTTTTATCATTCTTTTTTTATTATTAAGCACAACCTTTGGTTTGGGGCTGACAGCCTTATGGCACGCTGATCAATTTAACAATATGCTGAATAGCGTTATTGTTGAAGACATGGCTGCTTTGCAGGCATCAAGGGAGATGGGAACGGCGCTGGCCAATCAGAAAGGATTTGTCACTTATTATTTTCTGGATGGAGACCCCAAATGGCTCAATGAACTGGCGGTTCACCGCCGGGCGTTTATGAACTGGTTGGATATAGCCTATAAAATCGACAAAAAGCCTGCGCAAATAGCATTGCTGGATCAGATTCAATCGAAATATAAAATATATATTACAAAAAAAGATCAGGTTATTGAATTATATAAAGACGGTGACCGCCGGGGAGGAGAGGCGCTTCACTGGCAAGTGCGTGAAGACTTTTTTGAGTTAAATGGTTTATGCGTTCAGTATAAGTATGCCAATGAGTTCAATATTAAACAGGTTCAGGGAATCAGTTCTCTTCGGCTTACACGGATTTCAACGGCTGCCGTTGTTCTTATGTCAGCTTCCCTTCTACTGGTGATTCTTTTGGCGTTTGTCATGATGTCACAGGTTTTGGTGCCCATTCGCAGATTGTCAAAAGAAACGACTTCATCAGATGCGATGGGATCATCCGACAACGAGGTCCGTACGTTAAGCAGACAGGTATATGGTTTAATGGAAGACGTGGACCGGACCCGTTCAGAGCTTCAGCAAAGCCAGGCGCTTTTATTAAATTCTGAAAAAATGGCATTGGCCGGCAAGCTGGCTGCCGAAGTGGCGCACAGTATCAGAAACCCCATGACATCTATTAATATGCGACTGTTTTCTTTAAAGCGGAGTCTTGAATTAACGGATTTTCAGCAGGAAGACTTTGAGGTGGTGTCTGAAGAGATGCGCCGGTTAGATAATATTGTAAGTAACTTTCTTGAGTTTTCCAGGCCGCACAAATTAAAAAAACAACCAATTAATATTTCTGAAGTTATTGATAAGACGCTGGATCTTCTTTGCCATCGTCTGGAACTGCATTCGGTAGGAATCATACGAAAACAGAGCGAAGAATTACCAACGATTGAAGCGGATTCGGAATTGCTCAAAGAAGTTTTTGTAAACCTGATGGTTAACGCCTGTGAAGCGATGGAAGACGGTGGTGAGATTGTTATCAGTGAAGAAGAGGCTCTGGCGGAAAATATCGGCAGAGCGGTTGTTGTGAAAGTTCAGGATAACGGCCCGGGCATGTCCGAAGAAGTCCGGAGAAAGGTATTGGAACCGTTTGAGACCACTAAGGCGGATGGGACCGGTCTTGGACTTTTTATTGCGGTTCGAATTATTGAAGAACATGGCGGGACATTGGAATTGCGTTCCAAAGAAGGGCAGGGAACGACGTTTGTATTGACATTTCCTGCTTTTGGGGAGGCGTAGCAATGAGTTCCATTTTAATTGTGGATGATGATGATCAATTAAGGATGAGTTTTGCCAAATTATTAACAGAGGAAGGGTATGACATACGTACTGCCCCTACTGGTGAAACCGGTGTTGAGGAAGTTAAAAAAAAAGCCCCCTGGCTTGTTATCATGGATGTACGGCTTCCCCGGATGAATGGCTTAGAAGCCTTTGGTGAGATACGTAAAATTGATTCCACGCTTCCGGTGATTATTATGACGGCTTTTGGAACCACGGATACCGCCATTGAAGCGACAAAATTAGGCGCTTTTGATTATATTTTAAAGCCATTTGATATTCCGGCAGTTTTAACATTAATCGAACAGGCACTTGAAGCTGGACGTTTGATGCGGTCGCGGGTGGAAATGAATGCCGAGCCTGACATCGTTAAGCCGGATGTTCTCATTGGCCGCAGTGATGTCATGCAGGAGGTTTATAAATCCATCGGTCGGGTTGCTTCAACAGATGCTACGGTGCTTATACGGGGGGAATCCGGCACAGGAAAAGAGCTGGTTGCCCGTGCAATATATCAGCATAGCAAAAGGGCGGATAAAGCCTTTTTGGTTATTAATTGTGTCGCTATTCCGGAAACACTCCTTGAAAGCGAGTTGTTCGGTTATGAAAAAGGTGCATTTACCGGCGCTTCGAATCGTCGCGTGGGTAAAATCGAACAGGCCAACGGCGGTACTGTTTTTTTGGATGAAATTGGCGATATGCCCATATCGATCCAGGCCAAAATTCTGCGATTGATACAGGAAAGAAGCATTGAACGACTGGGTGGGGGTAAGCCGATTCCTGTGGATGTCCGGATAATCGCCGCCACTAATCGGAATCTTGAAAAAGCAATTCAGGCGGACCGTTTTAGAGAAGATTTGTATTATCGATTAAAAGTCGTATCTGTTGTGCTTCCTTTGTTAAGAGAGCGGCAAGGAGATATTGCATTATTATGTGAATATTTTTTATCGTTGTTTTCAATGGAAATGAATATAGACAATCCCGGGATGACTGATAAAGCGAAAGGATTGATAGAAAATTATACCTGGCCGGGCAATGTTCGCGAGTTGGGCAATGCCATTAAAAAAGCGTTAATTTTCAGCAGTGGATATCCCATTCGGCCTTCGGACGTATCCTATGCAATATCGGAATCTGATAAAAAGGCAATTATCCCGTCAACCGAATCCATTGAAAAGGCTGCCCGGCAATGGGTTCGAGAAATCCTTGCTTCGAAAAACAGTAAAGATCATTTTAATAACCTGATGGATCGATTCGGGAGCGTTGTACTGAGCGAAGCACTGAGCCTGACCGGCGGGAACCGCAGTAATGCAGCTAAGATGCTGGGGATGTCCCGCCCGACCCTTCAATCAAAGCTTGAAAAATATAACCTGATTTTTGAAACCTCCGTTAAAAAATCAAATGTATCCGGGTAGTGAAATTTTAGGAAAAATGCCGACGGACTATTCGCATTGGTGGGCCTTGATCATCGTTTCGGCCAAAGCAGGTTTGTCATTCCCGAATGTTTCTATCGGGAATCCAGTTATGTGCTATATCCGAAAATAGATTCCGGCTAAGCTTGTCCTCGAATGTTTCTATCGGGGAAACATGCCGGAATGACATTGTGCTGGCCGAAACGATGGCTAAAGCCCATTGGTGGATTACGCTTCGCTAAACCATTCTATGATAAAACCTCAATTCTATGTTGTTTTTCAATCAATAATTAGATGTTTTGCGAAAAGAAGTTTCGAAAAAATTCAAATTCTTATCGATAACCTTTCATAATTTACACCTCTCCCAAGATCTTAAATTTACATTCGAATACAACCATTTGAAATAAAAACATATCGTAAAACTTTTCTGTGAATTATGAAAATATTAATAATCACGGAAAATACTGAAGATTGGCACCTTCGTTGCATTATTAATGCACAAACTATCAACCATTTAATGTGCCGGGAGGTGCTTTATGGCGTTAAATTTTAAAATAAACAGGAAAATAAAAAATAACAGTCTTTATCTGAAACTGAGTGGCGATTTTGACGGGGCTTCGGCTCTGGAGCTGGTCCGGACGCTGGAGCGTGCTTCTTCAAAAGCGGATAATATATATGTCGACACCTGCGGTTTGTCTTCAATGATGGATTTCGGCGAGGATGTATTTTTAAAAAATTGTCATATATCCCCCATCGCATATCAAAAGATTGTTTTCTGCGGTTCATACGGTGACCGGCTAACCCCGAAAAACGGGTTTTATTTATACAATCATCGGAAAGTCCGGCAGAGGATGCTGAATTGAGAGGCTCTGTTTTTACAGATTGTAAAATGTTTTATCAGCAATATTGCAGAAAAATTTTAATACAAAGCGTAATGAATAAATAGTAAATAAATACAGATAAATAAAATATATTATGATTGTAGGAATCTGGTATGCTTGTTGCAATTGATAATGTCATGGTCAAAACATTTAAACGGTAACCTTTTTAGGAACCCTGGAGAGAAAAATGACAGATCAAAAAAAAATACTGATATTGATCGATGGCTCAGAGCGTTCCATGCAGACGCTGGATTATGTAGGCAGTTTAACACCCTTTAAAAAATTTAAACTGGTGTTGTTTCATGTGTTTAGTGGTGTTCCGGAATGCTATTGGGATATGGAAAGAACCCCGCAAAATCAGCATGCCATCAGCCAGTTGCGCGCATGGGAAAGTCAGAGAAAAAAAGAAATCGACAGTTTTGCCCAAAACGCCCGGCAGACGCTGATAAATGGAGGATTTTCAAAAGATTCGGTGGAACTTAAAATTCAAAAACGTCAAAACGGCGTTGCCCGGGATATATTAAAAGAAGCTCAGGAAGGCAATTATACGGCAGTTGTTTTAAGACGCCGGGGAGTGGGGGCGCTGGAAGGAATGGTTGTCGGCAGTATTGCCAATAAACTTTTTTCAAAACTGACATTCTGTCCGCTGATTATTGCCGGCCGGCATCCGGCAAGGGAAAAACTGTTGATTGCCATAGACGGTTCTCCTTCCTCAATGCAGGCGGTTGATTTTGTAACAGGAAACTTTGATGGGCAAAATTACTCAGTCGGCCTGATTTATGTGATCAGAGGATTTGGCAGTCTGGTGCCGGATAACCCGGAATTTTTGATGCCCGCAGAGAATGTGGAACTGGCCCATAATGAAATGATGGAATTGTTTGCCGATGTGAAAGCAAAGTTCATAAAGGCAGGATTTGAAGAAAATAAAATTTCTGAAAGAATTATTACAGGCGTTTACAGCAGGGCCGGTGCGATTGTTCAGGAAGCGGAAGCCGGGGGGTATGGCACGATTGTCATCGGTCGAAAAGGCCTTTCAAAGGTCCGTGAATTCTTTATGGGCCGGGTGTGCAATAAGGTGATTCATTGTGGGAGCCAGTTTTCTGTCTGGGTAATATAAAAAGGGTTTTAAATATGAGTGTATACAACTTAAACCGAATATTTCAGCCAAAATCCATTGCTGTTATCGGGGCCAGTGAAAAACCCGGCAGTGTCGGTGCATCGGTGATGCAGAATCTGATTTCCGGGGGATTTACAGGAGACATCTATCCGGTTCATCCACGGTATCGGAAAGTGTACCGGCGGAAAGTCTATCAAAGTGTTCACAAGATTGACGCAACAATTGATATGGCGGTTATTGCGACACCGATTAATACCGTCCCGGAAATAGTGAAAGAGTGTGCGGCAATAAGTTGCGGCGGTGCGGTGATCATTTCATCCGGTGGAAGGGAAACCGGGCCGGAAGGAGCGGCAATTGAAGAAAAAATATGGCAGGCCAAAGGTCAGACAGACCTTCGAATTATCGGGCCCAATTGCCTGGGCATCGTATGCAGCAAATCCAATTTAAATGCCAGTTTTGCCGGGCGGATGCCTAAACCCGGGAAAATGGCGTTTGTATCCCAGAGCGGTGCCATCTGCACATCCATTCTGGATTTTGCCGCGCAGGCGAATATGGGTTTCAGCTATTTTGTGAGTCTGGGATCCATGCTGGATACTGATTTTGGAGATATCATAGATTTTATCGGCAATGATCCCGAGGTCAGCAGCATTGTCATGTATATTGAAAGCCTGACCCGGTTCCGAAATTTTATGAGCGCAGCCAGGGCGGTGTCCCGGGTGAAACCGATCATCGCGTTTAAAGCCGGACGATCAAAAGCAGGCGCTATTGCTGCCGCATCCCATACCGGCGCTATGGCCGGAGAAGATGCCATTTATGATGCCGCTTTTAAGCGGGCCGGTATTGTCCGGGTAAAAACATTTGAAGAACTTTTTGACTGCGCGGAATTTATTGCCAAACAGCCGAAACCAATTGGAAACGGGCTTGCCATTGTGACCAATTCCGGCGGGCCCGGCGTTATGGCAGCGGATTGCCTGTCCGACTATGGGGTTGAACCGGTTGCTTTAAAACCCGAAACCATCACCCGGCTGGATAAAATTCTGCCGCATTTCTGGAGTCGTTCCAATCCGGTGGATATTTTAGGGGATGCGTCTGCCGAAAGATATAAAAAAGCGGTTGAAGTCCTTTTGGATGATCACAGTATCAATGGGCTGCTGATTATGTTTTCCCCTCAGTCTATTTCCGACCCGAGTGCAGTGGCGGAAAAATTATCAGAAATCCTGGTAAACAGGAAAATACCGGTAATTACGGCATGGATGGGAGGCAAAGACGTTGACAAAGGCCGGAAGATTTTTAATCAGGCCGGGATCAGCACATTTGATACACCGGAAAGAGCTGTCCGGGCATTTATGGATCTTTATAAATATTCAACGAATAATCAGATGCTGCAGGAAATTCCACCATCGTTACCGTATAAACTGGATTTTGATCGTATTAAAGCCGAATCACTGGTTCAAAAAGGACTTGGCCGAGTATCCGGATTGCTGACGGAATCGGAAGCCAAGCAATTACTATCCGCATACGGTATTCCTGTAAATCCTGCTGAAACTGCATTAGATGAAAACGCTGCAGTGGCGCTGGCCGATCAGATTGGTTATCCGGTGGTATTAAAAATTCATTCTGAAGACATTACACATAAAACAGATGTGGGCGGGATTATGCTGAACATCCGCAATGAAGACGGGGTGCGGGAAGCCTTTGCACAAATAACCGCCAATGCAAGAAAAAATCGGCCGGATGCCCGCATTGAAGGTGTGAGTGTTCAGAAAATGCTGCCTCGTTCGGATTATGAACTTATCGCGGGCGCTAAAAAAGACCGGGATTTTGGTCCGGTTCTGTTATTCGGCATGGGCGGTATTTATACGGAAGTCATCAAAGACCGGTCCATAGCCCTGCCGCCGATTAACCGGCTTTTAGCTAGACGCTTGATCGAAGAGACAAAAATCAGTCGGGTATTAAAGGGATACCGGAACCTGCCGGGGGTTGACCTGATGCTTCTTGAAGAGATTCTGATACGGCTGTCGCAGCTGATAACGGATTTTTCCGAAATAGAAGAGATTGATATCAATCCGCTGATCGCAGGAGAAAATGGGATTATTGCCGCTGATGCCCGCGTGGTGGTCAAACCGTCTGTTATCAAAGCACCACTGCATCTGGTTATCAGTCCCTATCCGAATCAGTATGAAAGCCTGATTGAACTCGATGGTGAACAACCTCTGTTAATTCGGCCAATACGTCCGGAAGATGCGCCTCTGCTGGAAAAGTTATTTGAATCGTTGTCTTCACAAAGTGTATATTTCCGCTTTTTCAGTTCCATGAAAAGGATTCCCAGTCATATGCTCGCGCGTTTTACGCAGATCGATTATGACCGTGAGGCCGCCCTGGTGGCTATTTCGTCTTCCGGTGATACGGATACAATGCTGGGAGTTGCCAGGATTATTCCGGAGTACGACGGCCGGAATGCCGAATTTTCAATTATTGTCAGTGACCGGTGGCATGGGAAGGGCATTGGGGCGCAGTTATTAAAACGGTGCCTGGCAATGGCCTGGTTGCGAAAGATTGACCGTGTCTGGGGACAGGTGATGACGGATAATGTTAATATGCTGGCTTTGGGCAGAAAGCTTGGTTTTGCAATTAAATTTGTTCCCGGATCAAATTATTATGAATTGAGCTTAACGTTTAACCGCAATGACAAAGATGAGGTAAAAAAGTTCGATCTTATGACGTTGGCGTTAAGTAATTTTGGAGTAATCAATTAGTTTCAATATAGCAGGCTGTTGAAAATGTTATGAGCGCAGAGAAGACAAGGCAAAATTAGACGAGAAAGCGGAGTTTATGCCTATAAATGAGCATTTTGAGTCAAATTTTAACGCCGTATTATAAAGCGCAATAGTTTTTCAACAGCCTGATAAGCCGAATGTCTTAAATGGAGGGAATAATGACTGAGAATAAAAAAGAAAAAAATTATGTACCCGGAATGTATTCTAAAAGGGCAAAAAGTACAATGAATACGGATCAACTCATTGGTCAATGGATTCGGGAATGGGAAACAAAACGGCTGAATGCCATCAAAAAACATGAACTTCAATCACGGGTAAACAATTGCATTAGTTTTTCCAGAAAAATTGGGGTCGGTGCCCTCGAAATTGCTGACCTGGTGGGTGAAAAAACCGGAATGCGCGTTGTGGACCGGGAAATTCTGGAACATATTGCAAATGATTCGGACTTAAAAAAGAAAACGGTTGATTTTTTTGATGAAAGGCATCCCGGCGCTTTTAATAATTTTGCCTCAATGCTGTTCGGAGAAAAATCATTTACCATGGGAGACTATATGCAGCACCTGATTTCAGCCGTGTATTCAATCTCAGACGACTGCCCCACGATATTCGTCGGCCGTGCCACCCATCTTATTCTGCCACGGGACAGGGTGCTTGCTGTAAGGTTTATCAGCTCAAAAAAATACCGGATAAAAAGGGTAGCCAATATTCTGGATATCGGTGAGTCAGCTGCTGAAACAAAACTGGTTGAGGAGGACAAGAAGCAAGGGGATTTTTTCAAAAAAAACCTTAAGAAAAAAGACGCGTCTCCCTATGAGTTTGATCTTGTCATTAACCGCGATTATATCACAGACGCCCAGTGGGCAGCAGATCTTGTGGAACATGCATATATACTGAAATTCGGAAAAAATGAATAAGTTTTTTTGCATGAATGCATTCACAGGCCGGATGGAAGGCAGATTCAGCAGGGTCATCCTGCTGACTGCTGCCGGTGCTTTTATTCTCATGGTCGGTTTTATCCGGTATCTAACCGGAACGGAATATGCGTTATCCCTGTTTTTTTTGTTTCCGATTATATTTTCAACCTGGTATGTTGGCAAAAAAGCCGGTGTGGTTTTATCGTTTCTCAGCATATTTACATGGCTGAGCGCTGACATTTACCTGATTGGAGAGTTTTCTGATCCGTGGGTTCCCTTTGTTAATGAGACATTCCGGCTGATTGTATTTCTGCTGGTCACCGGTTTGGTGTGGGGCTTTAAGACCACCCTGGAATCACAGCGGGCACTTGCCCGGACGGATCATTTGACCGGGCTGCCTAATCGCCTGGCGTTTTTTGAAGCTGCCGAACTTGAATTAAGTCGGACCCGACGTTTTTTTCTACCTCTGTCGATCATATATCTGGATGTTGATAATTTTAAAGCGGTCAATGATTCGCTGGGGCATGATGCCGGGGATAAACTCTTGGAAAAGGTTGCGGAAACGATTTTAAAAAATATCCGGAGTATTGATATCGCGGCCCGTTTTGGGGGTGACGAACTGGGGATAATGCTGCCGGAAACAGATGTGGACGGTGCAAGGCGTCTGGCTGAAAAATTGAAACTAAAACTGAACGAAGATATGCGGGCAAATAAATGGCCGGTAACTTTCAGCATGGGCGTGGCAACGTTTAAAAATGTCCCCATCACCATTGATGATATGCTTCATATTGCCGACAAACTCATGTATTCTGCCAAAAAAAGAGGAAAAAACAGGATATCACATCAGCTGATTACCGGTCCGCTGCCAGGTGAGAATGCAGATAAAGGGCTACATCTCAAACCGCACTTTTTTTAAAAGTAGGGGAGGGCTTTATGCCCTCCCGAAAAACAAGTATGACGAAGGTGTGAGTCATTTTCATCTCTGGATACCGGGCTCTACGGAAAACGGGCGGGGATAAACCCCGCACCCTACGGAAAAGGTGGCCAAAACGATGATCAATGCCAAATTTTTAGTTCAGGAAAAAATTTCATTCT
>JAQIBZ010000647.1 GCA_027858815.1 Desulfobacteraceae bacterium | reverse complement strand
GCCTGTTTTGACGCATCTGTTGTCCGGACAACATCGGATGCCGCATGCTGGGCAATCAGTTGAACAGATTCTTTTGCGTTTGTTTTGTCCGTGGGGATCATGATGTCATAGGCGGATGCCGCCCACGGATCATCGGTTCCCAGTATTGTTTTGACCCAGGCAGCTATGTTCTCATCGTTTTTTCGAATCAGGGCAGCCGCATCTTTTTCTGAAATTTGTTTTTGGGTTTGCGCGGTTGCGATTCGTGATTTCATGTCCGCAATTAAACATACCCGAAGTACATGGCTGATGTTTTTCGGAGTCAGTAGGCTGACTGCGCCGGAAACGATCAGATCGTCTGCATCCAGCATTCCTGCCAGCGCCAGTCTCAGGTAAGCGATGGATCGTTCTTTTTCGTGGGTGAACTGGTTAAAAAGAGATGTTTTGGCTGAAAAAGCACCCTGGATTTTCTTTTGTGAAAGACCGGATGTACGGCTGGCTTCAGCCACGATCATGCGATCATCAATCACCGGGTATCCGGTTTTCTTTACTAATTCGTCTAAAACAGTCCCTTCGTTACAACCCTCGCTACAATAGGATCCGCTGAAAAAAGTGATAATTGACATCTATATATTCCTTTTTATTAATGTTTATATATTCTATGAAATATGGCAGACCGTTGTCAACGGGCAGTTCACTTCATTGCTGTTTTGATGGGCGTGATCGTGGACCGCACAAATGGCTTTTTCCATTGTCGGATAAATGTTTTCCGGCCGGATCATTGCCATGAGATGTGTACGTTCAAACACTTTCATTACGGATTCATTAACCCCGGAAAAGGAAATTTCAACACCCGCACTGCGGACGTTTTCGATCAGCAGGGACAGGACTTCTTCTCCGGATGCATCAATGTCGTTGATCGCATTGGATACAATGATAATATGTTTCAGATCTTTTCTATTCAGCATCCGCTCACTGATTTTGTCTTCCAGGTAACTGGCATTGGCAAAAAAGAGCGGGCCATCAAAACGTACCATGTCGATATATTTGCATTTTTGAAGTCCATGTATCATTGCTCCCCGAAGGGCATCATCTTTACCCCGGGAAAGAGACGTGACTGTGGGGCGCATGCTTTTATACAAAAAGACCATCAAAGAAAGCAATACGCCGACCATAATCCCCCGGTCCAGATGAGGCGCAAAAACCAGCGTGCACAAAAATGAAATAATGGATATGGCCCCGTCATACCACTGTACTTTCCAGGCATGGATAAAACCGCTGACATTGATCAGGCCGATAACCGCCATCATAATAACTGCGGCCAGAACCGCCTGGGGCAGGTGATAAAGCATTGGCGTGAAAAAGAGCAGCACAATGACCACCGCCAGAGACGTAAACGCACTGGACAGCCCGGTCATCGCCCCGGCCTGGAGGTTGACAGCGGATCGTGAAAAAGAACCGGACGTGGGATAACTTTTGGTCATCGAACCCAGCATATTGGCCAGGCCCTGGCCGATGAGTTCCTGGTTGGGATCAAGGCGCTGACCGGTTTTGGCGGCCATGGCCTTGGCAATGGAAATGGCCTCCATGAATCCCAGCAAAGAGATGATGGCGGCATACGGGAATAGTTGCAGCATGACCTTTAAATTAATTTCAGGCATTGTAAAAGAGGGCAGACCCTTTGGAATTCCTCCGACCACAGCACCCCCGCCGGTCATGAGCAGGCTTTTTGTATCTAACGTCTTGTTTCCGATCTTGATGCGCCATATGCTATCATCTTTCAGGTCTTTGAATGCCGGATCACCTTTTACGCGGAATACCTGTTGGGAATCGGTTCCATCAGCGTAAAACACCATATCACGAAGGCCTTTACGATATGTATGGGCTTTTTCCTTTAGCTGATCAATTTTAAAGTTTATTACATTGATGGAATGCTGGGTGTCCAGCACGGCGATGTCATTGTGACTGGATTTGCCTTCATCCAGCACTTTCATATAGCGCGTGCGCTCTTCCGTAGCCGTTTTGATTTCGGCAACGGTTTGGTTGAATCCGGCAATCATTTCATGGGCCTTTGGTGCTTTGATTGCTTTTAAATCCACGAAACTGTCCTGCTGAAAGCCAATGGCCCAGGAAATGACCGTGGTGATGGCCACGGCAACGAGAACATTGGGAATTTTCGGATTAATGCGTTTTAAACCGTACATGATACCAAAAGCCAGCGTTCCCATAATCAGGGTTGGCCAGTGGGTGTAATGTACGGCAGCCGCGCATACCCGGTAAATGGTTTCATAATGATGGGTCGCCTTATCCACATACACCCCGAACATCTTGGAAAGCTGGGAAGATGCAATGATAATGGCCGCTGCGTTGGTAAACCCGTTGACCACCGGATGGGAAAGAAAGTTGACCACCACGCCGAGCCGCAAAACCCCTAGAGAAAACTGGAAAATGCCGACCATCAATGCCAGAAGGATGGCGTAGGCAATATATCCTTCACTGCCGGCGGTGGCTAAAGGTTCTAGTGAGGCGGCAGTCATCAGGGAAACAACGGCAACAGGACCGGTTGCCAGCTGACGGCTGGAGCCGAACAGGGATGCAATAATCGGTGGAAGAAACGAGGCATACAAACCGTAATAGGAAGGCATGCCGGCCAGTTGGGCATAGGCCATGGACTGGGGAATCAAGACCAGGGCGACTGTAAGACCGGACAGCGAATCAATTTTCAGCTTTTCGAGATTATAGTCTTTCAGCCATTCAATAAAAGGAAAAAACATTTTGAACATTGAAAATACCACCTATATTTTATGATTTTAGTTTGCCGCCATTTTTCGTATAACAGCGATCAGTTCATTATATAGAGCACCGGCATCGTATAAATTACAATTTTTGAAATGGATCATGCCGTCTACCGTAGACAGTATGAGCAGCGCGGATTTTCGTGGTGACAGATTGTTGATGGAGCCATCGGCAAGCCCCTGTACCAGGGCTTTTTCAAATATATCTACAAAGCAGTTATATATGTCTTCTAAGGACTGGCGGCAGGCATTGTTTTCTTTGGCAAGTTTATAGGGGTAGTAGCGGTGAAGCAGCAGAAACCATTCCGCTTTGTTTCCGGCCAGATAAAGGTAAAACGAGACCGTGTCTTCCAGCATTTCTAATCCGGTGTTGCATTGCTTATCCCCGAAATAATGGGAAAACTCCTTGAGAATGCCTTCTTTGACATTGTTTAACACGGCAAGAAAGAGATCTTCCTTGCTTTTAAAATGATAAAAAATGGTGGCACTGGCAGTACCTGTCATTTTGGCAACCTCTGTCATAGAGGTGTCTTTAAAGCCGTTGGTGGCAAAAAGGAGTGTGGCGGCCTGAAGAATATTTTCTTTTTTGGACATGATAAATGGTCTTGTTTTTCTAAGAGAAAAAGTGTTCCAAGAAAACTAACTGATCGGTCAGTCTTCCTGACTGACTAATCAGTTTTATTTTATATCCGGGGTCTTGTCAAGTCCTTTTTTGTGTATTTCAAAATGCGATAGGCAGAATAGAGATATCTGACTTTCAGTCTTTTTATTTCTTATTCAATCTTAAATTCAGATAGTTGTTGTCTGTAGGGACCGGCTTTTTATTGCTTGATTGTGGCAGCATAAAATCTGTAGAAACGGTTGATTTGAAAATGTCCACGGTTTTTTAACGTGAAAATAATTTTTCTTTTGCATGATTTTTTGTTTTATGAATAATTAAGCTAATTGTTTGTTAGGTAAAATGAAATAAATGGAGGCTATATTAGTATGGGTGGATTTTTTGGATGTGTATCCAAGCAGGATTGTACACGGGATGTTTTTTATGGGACAGACTATCATTCACATCTGGGAACAAAACGGGGTGGTCTTGCAATCAGAAACAAGGATGGTATTAAAAAAACCATTAAGAATATTGAGAATAGTTATTTTCGGACCAAACTGGAGCCCGAACTTTCAAGCCTTGCTGGTAATAAGGGTATCGGTGTAATTAGTGATACTGACTCCCAGCCGTTGATTATCGGGTCGCATTTGGGAACATTCGGTATCGCCACTGTTGGAAAAATTAACAATTTGCCTGAAATTGCGAAAACCGCATTTGATCATAAAATTAATTTTTCGGAATCCGGTGAAAACCAGATCAACCCAACCGAGCTGGTTGCCATGCTGATCGGCCTGGGGAGTTCGTTTGAAGAAGGAATTGCAAACGCTCAGGAAGCTATTTCCGGTTCCTGCTCAATCCTTTTACTTACTGAAAAAGGGATTTACGCGGCCCGGGATAAACTGGGCAGAACACCCATTGCCATCGGTAAGAAAGAAGATGCTTATGCGGCAAGCTTTGAAACCTGTGCATTTTTTAACCTGGGCTACAAAGTAGAGAAATATCTCGGCCCGGGTGAAATTGTGTTTTTCGATGCTGACGGTTGTGAACAGCTGAAAAAACCGGGTGACGAGATGCAGGTGTGCTCATTTTTGTGGGTATACTATGGCTATCCGGCTTCGGGTTATGAACATATCAATGTCGAAGAAGTGCGGTATCGGTGCGGGTGTGCCCTTGCCAAAAATGATTCTGTAGAAGTCGATACGGTTTCCGGGATTCCGGATTCAGGAATCGGGCATGCCTTGGGATATTCAAATGAAAGAAATATTCCGTATTGTCGGCCTTTTGTAAAATATACCCCCACCTGGCCGAGAAGTTTTATGCCGCAGGACCAGCGGACCCGGGATCTGGTAGCCCGAATGAAACTGATTCCCGTACAGGAGCTGATTAATAATAAGCGGCTGCTGTTCTGTGATGATTCCATTGTCCGGGGGACACAACTGCAGGATAATATAAAGATCTTGTTTGATGCCGGTGCAAAAGAAATCCATATGCGGACCGCCTGCCCAACGTTGATTTTTCCCTGTGAATTTTTGAATTTTTCCACTTCGCGATCCACTCTGGATCTGATTGGAAGAAAAGTAATCCATGAAATCGAGGGGCCGGATTTTTTTGATATAGACAAGTACGCTGTTTTCGGTTCAGTAGAAAACCAAGCCATGGTGGATCGCATCCGGGAACGTTTGAATTTGACGTCTTTGAAGTATCAGGCCTTGGAAGACCTGGTTGAGGCGATTGGAATGCCGAAGGAGAAGTTATGTACGCATTGCTGGGACGGCACGAGCCATTTTTGATAAAATGCCGGATCAGGCCCGATAGCTGCGTTGCCGGCTCAATCAAAATGCTCACATAGCGAGCTATGCTCCGCTTTTTCATTCGCCTGCGCCTTGCTCTCGAACCTGCTTCGACATTTTAAAGTGAATCTTGTTTCCAAGGTCATTCGCGAAAACCTATATCAGAAATAATAAATCCAAAAAGAAAACATAAAAATATAAGGAGAAGATATGCCCAGATTAGATGATATTAAGAAGGTAATGATTATCGGGTCCGGTCCGATCATTATCGGGCAGTCCTGTGTATTTGATTTCTCAGGAACTCAGGCGTGTTAGGCGTTGCGGTCTTTGGGGTATGAAATAGTATTGGTTAATTCAAATCCCGCAACCATAATGACGGATCCGGGCATGGCGGATGTAACTTATATTGAACCGTTGAATTTACAGACAATGACGTGGATCATTGAAAAAGAACGGCCGGACGCGCTGCTGCCGAATCTTGGCGGACAAACGGCTCTTAACCTGTCTTCTGAACTGGCCGAAAGCGGTGTGCTGGAAAAATTTGGTGTTAAAGTTATTGGTGTCAATCTGGGGGCCATTAAGCGGGGCGAGGACCGCACATCCTTTAAGGAAGCCATGGATAAAATCGGTATTGAAATGCCGAAAAGTGAGGCGGTCAATACACTGGAAGACGCCGAAAGGGTAGCAGAGTCTCTCGGGTATCCGGTGGTTATCCGACCGGCCTATACAATGGGCGGGACCGGTGGTGGTCTTGTTTATAATATTGAAGAATTGAGAACCATTGCCTCCCGTGGACTGGCTGCAAGCATGGTGCATCAGGTGCTGGTGGAAGAATCGGTTCTCGGGTGGGAGGAACTCGAGCTGGAAGTGGTTCGTGACGCCAAAAACCAGATGATTACCGTGTGTTTTATCGAAAATGTCGATCCCATGGGCGTTCATACGGGTGATTCCTTCTGCACAGCCCCTATGCTGACTATCTCACAGGAATTGCAGAAACGTCTTCAGGATTATTCTTATGCCATAGTCGAAGAAATTGAGGTAATCGGCGGCACCAATGTCCAGTTTGCCCATGATCCGAAAACCGGACGGGTGGTGGTTATTGAAATTAACCCCCGAACCTCACGATCATCGGCTTTAGCATCCAAAGCCACGGGTTTTCCCATTGCCATGGTGTCTTCTTTGCTGGCAGGCGGGTTGACCATGGATGAAATTCCTTACTGGCGGGACGGAACCCTTGAGAAATACACACCGTCCGGAGAATACGTGGTGGTGAAGTTTGCCCGGTGGGCGTTTGAAAAGTTTGAAGGGGTTGAAGATAAGCTTGGTACCCAGATGCGTGCTGTTGGCGAGGTCATGAGTATTGGTAAAAATTACAAGGAAGCGCTTCTTAAAGCCATTCGATCTCTTGAGACCGGCCGCTACGGGCTTGGATTTGCCAAGGATTTTAATGAAAAGCCATTGGATGAATTAATGACACTGGTGAGTACACCCACCAGCGAACGCCAGTTTATAATGTACGAAGCCCTGCGCAAAGGGGCAAGTATTGATGAATTGCATGAAGTGACGAAAATCAAGGCCTGGTTTATCGAACAGATGAAAGAACTGGTGGCGCTTGAAAAAGAGGTGCTGCAATACAAGGGAAAACTGCCGACGGATGCGCTTTTGATCCAGGCGAAAAAGGACGGATTCGCAGATAAATATCTGGCTCAGATTTTGGGCGTTCCGGAAACGGAAATTCGGGAAAAACGTTTGTCTCTGGGGCTTGGTGAATCATGGGAACCGGTCCCGGTCAGTGGTGTGGATGATGCGGCATATTATTACTCCACTTACAATGCTCCGGATAAAGTGGCGGTCAGCGACAACAAAAAAATTATGGTGCTCGGCGGCGGTCCGAACCGGATCGGCCAGGGCATTGAATTTGATTATTGCTGTGTTCATGCCGCATTTGCCATTCGGGATGCGAAATTTGAATCGATCATGGTCAACTGCAATCCCGAAACCGTTTCTACTGATTATGATACGTCAGAAAAACTGTATTTTGAGCCTCTGACAGTTGAAGACGTGTTAAGTATTCATGAAAAGGAAAAGCCTGAAGGCGTGATTGTTCAGTTCGGCGGGCAGACACCGCTCAATATCGCCAAAGAGCTGGAAGAAGCCGGGGTTAAAATATTAGGAACATCGCCGGATACCATCGATCTTGCCGAAGACCGGGATCGTTTCCGCAAGGTTATTTCAAAACTGGGGATTCCCCAGCCGGAATCGGGCATGGCGCATTCGGAAGCACAGGCCCTGAAAGTAGCTGAGCGCATCGGTTACCCGTTGATGGTCCGCCCGTCTTATGTTCTGGGTGGCCGCGCCATGATGGTGGTGTCAGATGAAGAGATGTTAAAAAAATATATGGCGGCAGCCGTGGACGTGTCCCCGGAAAGGCCGATTCTGATAGACAGATTTTTGCAAAATGCCATTGAGGCGGAAGCAGATGCTATTTCCGATGGTACGGATGCGTTTGTTCCGGCGGTGATGGAGCATATCGAACTGGCCGGGGTCCACTCCGGTGATTCGGCCTGCGTGATTCCGCCGGTCAGCATTCCGGTCAAGCACATTGAAACCATCAATGAATACACCAAGAAGATTGCCATCGAACTGGGCGTTATCGGATTGATGAACATCCAGTATGCGATTGTTGATGATACGGTCTATATCCTGGAAGCCAATCCCCGGGCCTCCCGGACAGTGCCCCTGGTCTCCAAAGTCTGTAATATTTCAATGGCCAATATTGCCACGCAGATTTTGCTGGGTAAAAAGCTGTCCGAGTTTGATTTAAAGCACAAGCCTATTCCTCATTTTGGTGTCAAGGAAGCGGTTTTTCCGTTTAACATGTTCCCGGAAGTTGATCCTGTGCTGGGACCTGAAATGCGATCCACCGGTGAAGTCTTAGGCATGGCGGATTCGTTTGGTCTGGCGTTTTTCAAATCACAGGAAGCCACAAAGGTGGCCCTGCCGCTGGAAGGATCGGTTCTGATTACCCTGGCGAATGCCGATAAAACCAGTGCGCTGGAGACGGCCCGGTTGTTTAAGGAACTGGATTTCAAAATTTACGCCACCAACGGGACCCATAAGTTTCTTCAAGAGCATGGGATCGAATCAGCGCCGATCAAAAAGCTCGGTTATGGCCGCCCGGATATTGTT
>JAQIBZ010000619.1 GCA_027858815.1 Desulfobacteraceae bacterium | reverse complement strand
TTTTGACTGATTTCATTCTCACAGCCTTGGCAAATTTTTGAATTCATATCCCCTCCAGTTTTTCTCTTTAGATGTTAATTTACATAAGTAATATAAAATATGCATAACGTAAAGATTTTATTATGGGAATAAGGGGGCGGGCAATATCTCTGCTGTCTCAAAAACTCTATACCTATTGCTTAGAGAAATTAATTCTTTGCCAAAAAAACAAGTGGGGGTTCTGGGAAGGGGGTATGGGGTAGCGGGTATGAAAACAGCGCGAGTTCTGTCTATATAAAAATTTTGAAAAGGGAAACTACTACTTTAAATCTGGCGCAAAAAACCGTAACGATTATGTCACACTTTCTTTGTAAATATCGATGGATAAAGCGTTTTAACTGAAAACAGTATGAAAAAAATAAAATAATTTCATACAAACCAGCAGAAATAGCGTATTGAATTCATACAGGAATTGCATGTAAACCTACAACTGGTAAACACCTACAGATGGAAGCAAGGTATTAAAAAGAGAAGTGTTATACAGTTTGAAAGTCACTGACTAAACGAAAAAGGGGCTGGTCCGCTCCGTATGGGGTAAAATGGAGTTACAGGACCCATTGATTAAAAATAGACAAAAAGTTAGCATAACAAAAAATGAGTATTCATCTGATAATACAGTAAATGTATTATTTTTTATCGATAAAGCAAGGTGTTTTTACCTAATGATTTCGATAAAAAAAAAGGAGGCAGGAATGGGCGGCATAGGTTCAGGGTCTTGGTTCAGAGGATGTTCAAAAACAACAACAGAAAGCCAGCATCGTGTTGATATTCGATGGTTGAAAAAACAAGGGTATCTTGTGCCGGGAAGCTTTGGTGTATTAAGCTGGGCCTGCCGCGGGGAGCAAACCGGATTCATAAATTATCGAATGAAAGAGGACCGCATAGTCCTTATTTATCGGCATCGGATTAATGGCGGAGAATGGGAAGATGTTGAACAGCACATCTCAATTGATCAGACTTCATGCAATTATGGTGGATACCGTACTTGGTTTTTATGCCCTCGTTGTTTGAAGCGTGTGGCCATAATCTATGGTGCCGGAAAATATTTTTTATGTCATCATTGTTATGATTTGACTTATTCAAGCCAGCAAGAAGCCTGGGAAGACAGAATGCTTCGAAAAAGCAGAATTATCAAAGCACGTTTAGGGGTAAAAAATCCGATTGGTCGAATAATTTTTAAGCCAAAAGGGATGCACCAAAAAACATTTGATCGGTTACGATTTCAGGCCGAAAGATGCGAATATATCGGGTGGATTAATATGGGGCGAAAGCTGGGGATAAAGTTTTAATGTCAAAGTGGAGCAAGATTTTCAAAAGCACCGTAAGTGCCTGAAATCAGGAAGCGGCATTTGGCTGAAATGGGATTTCCAGTAAAATTTTAAAGTCGAAAATGGTGGAGTTTGATCATTCATAATTCAGTACAAATTTTTACGAATACGCTCAAATATACGCCAACAAAGGCACAGATAAACTCCACCGGTCTCGGGAAAAAGTTTACAGATTGTCTTTTATGGGGAGCTCCCCATAAGCGGCATACATATGCCAGCATTATGATTGAACAGAGAGAAAACATTAAATATTTCAATCGCAATTGGGGCATTCAAGCCCAACTGTCACGTTGAATGTGTATGCCCATTTGATGAAGCCGGTTAATCAGGAAGCCGCGAAGCGCTTTGAGTATGCGATTTTGAATGGAAGTTAATTATTATGATTCTTTTTTTTGTTGTAAAACGGGCGTTTCAAGAAGAGGAAGAATGATAGGCTTAAAACCGCTCCTGATCATTAAAGCATAGGTGTGTTCTCTTATATAAGGATATAAAATAAACGGTGCATTGCGTTCTGCCCAGTCGTCAATTTGGCTCACCGAGAATTCATTTTCATCAACACAAAAATTACCAACGATTTCAACCTTTAATGAATATGGACTTTTTGAATCTTCTTTAACGCCAATTTCTAATTTTGCCGCCACAAGGAATACTTTATTTTCAGAATCATATTCGCTATGGCCAAAAGAGACCTTTATCTCCTCTTCGTTCGGCGTTTCATTAAAATCCGGCTCTCTGTTAGTTTGGATATGTAATTCAACAACAGAAATATTTTCTAGCTGAATTCCATAAACTTTTGTAAACATTTTTTGAGGAGTATTCATTCTATGCCGCTAAGGGAAAGTCAATGGAAGAGAGTTCCTGAGCATCGCTCGCGTCATGGAATTGAATTTTAGTGCGATAACTATCCGCTACGCCATTATAACTGCAACTTTTTATGTCTAACTGATTTAAAACCATATAATTATCAAAGTTGCTATCTACGAAGAAATTATCAACTACACCAGCATCATAAATGGCTACAGCAATGTCTCCGTTGAGATGATTCGATAGTTCTTTTTGAAACTCGTCATCACCCATTGACATGATTTCATTAAAAACTTCATTCATATTTTCTTTTAAGGTAGTCATGCATTACCTCCAATTAAATCAATTGTTATTTTGCGGATACAATCGTTTATTCTAACAATATAGCAAGTTGGATCACCAAGTGCAAGATGTGGGTAAAAATTTTTACAATATTTTTTTCCAGGAGTACTTAAACGAGCTTGCATAATTTTGTAAACAGTTTTTTCTTTTGTTTCTAATTTTTTTAAGTACATATCATAAACGCCTGATATCTTCTTGAAATCATCAGGGATAGAATATCTTTCTATGATTTGAGCTATATCTTCACGAATTTCATCTGACTCGAGATCGATAATTTCTTTATTTTCAATCGAAAATTCACAAATTAGTATTGCACAGTCTTTTTTCTCATCGTGTTTATATTTACCTTTTTCAAGCG
>JAQIBZ010000579.1 GCA_027858815.1 Desulfobacteraceae bacterium | reverse complement strand
ATGCGAAAAAATCATTGCTAAAGTACGAAGCGCTGAGGATGACTTTTGGACAACTGATATAAAAATGGATGCTCAATAATCAAATATTTTAGTATCAATTCATGCGCTACGACCTATAAGAGGTAGTTAACATGTGGTCGGACCAATCAGATTTTTGCAACCATCACAAACAGCTCTTAGCGGTCCCATTTTGATACTCAAATAGGGAATAGGCCATCTAAGGAACCTTAGAAAAAAACTTTGAGTCGTTCAAAATGAATTTCAAAAATCCAAATGAGCCGGGTGAAATTAATTATTTGAGTACATTCGGCTGGGGGAGAATAAAAGATGGAGAAGCGAATCGTGAGACTGGAGGATGATCTGTGGCGTATTCGGACGGACACCGGAGAGTTGCCCGTGTCCGAGCGGAACTTCTACCTTTCTGAGATGAAGGACCGGGATCACCTTGATTTTGGGGCCAAAATAGCGATATTGAAAAGCATACTCCGGTTTCAACATCGAAAATGCTGACGGGTAAACCGCAAATTTTCATGAACCCCACCTATTCAACCAAAAAATATTGTGGTCTTACACATACAATGGAACATAATCTTGAAATAATTCGCCAAACTCGACGATGCCGCCCGGAGATTCTGGATGCTGCGGAAAAAATGGCTGATCTCGATCGTGCCTACAAGCTTAAAAAATTGGAACCCGACCAGTTGAACCCAACCCAGTTGCTGGCCGCATACCGGCGTTGCGATTCGTTCGGTTTGAGGACACATGCGTTTAACATGCTCAAAGAACTGCACGCCCGGCCGGACAATAACGAATTCGATCCCGGTCATTTCATTGATTTGATGTTCTCCGCCCTGGATGCCGGTGATATAGTTCTGGCACAGAAAATATATGACCACCATCCACCACCCGAGGCGTTGCCGGAATACCGCAGTCTGGAAATTCAATTCAAATTGCTGCGGCATCAGTCATTGCTATATGCCATGGAGGATAAAATACGCAGTGAGTTGACACACACGAATGATTCGCCAATGGAATCACTTTTACTCCGGCTGAGCTATGGTTTTGAAAAATCATTTCCTGGGCTGAGTATCGCTTTTGCCAGGGCATATATGGCTGGTAATCCTGATAGCTTCTTTGATAATGAAGTACTGATAAACATTATTCGCCGGGCACGGGCAGAAATAGGCCTGGAAGCCTGGGATGATCCTATCGAAGACTATTTGGACTGGTGTTACCAACGGGACTTGGAGGAATCTGAAGAAAAGAAAGTGTCAGAGGCACTCCAGGCACTCAACGAAAAGCTGACGACCGCAAAGGAAAGCATCCGTAAAGGGCAGTGTGAGCTGCAAGATAAGGAGAATCAGCTCAACGAACTGGCTGCCAGACTCAAGCGGAAAACATCACAGACTGTGCCGGCCGTACAAAGAGGACATAAGGTTCAAGACCAATTCCATACCGAGGATAAAGATACCATTGCCCGGCTGCGTAGTCGTGTTACATCCCTGAAAGCAGAAATCGGCGACCAGCAGAAAAAACGGCAAAACCTGCGAAAGGATCTTCAGCAGGAACAGGAAAAATCGAGGAAACGTAATCTTACGGCAGCCGGTAAGGTTTCGAATCAGGAATCCACTTCCTTGCTCTCGCCACCGCAAAAATCCAACAAATTCTTAACACCTGATTTTACCCCAACCTTTGTGCGTTCATGTGAAGATATCCCAATACCGATTCGAAATAAGGCGGTTAAGGCTGCTGCAGGTTTTGCCGTCAGTGATGAGCTCATCTGGCGAGAGACCAAACCGATTAAACGGATTGCCAACTGCTACCGGATTCGCATCAGCCGCAATTATCGTCTGCTGCTTCAGTGGCACGCCGATACTGAACTTACAATACTTGAATGCATACATAGGTCCGGTCTGGAAGGCTGGATACGCCGGCATGCCAAATGATTTTGAAAGGGTCAAATCTTTATTTGGGTCTTGCTAATATTAAATTTGCATATTCTTGTATATTTTTATATTTTTGTCGAACCAAGTTAATAGACTGAAAATATAACATAAAATTCAAAATATCAGTCCGCAAATTGTCTTAGGTTAACCTTTCTGACCCCAAAAACAGCACTTTAAGAATTTAATATTGATTTTAACAACGAAAATGCACTCGGGCAAGCTTGTGGGCTAAACATTATAATACACCTGAAAAAGGATACATTAATAATCGTATTTTTCTCGTATAAGGTATTCAATATATGAACCCATTATGGATTTTGGCGGCATTTCTATTTGGTGCTATTATCAGCAGAATCGGTCTGCCTCCCCTTGTGGGATATCTGCTGGCCGGATTTGCACTGAACAGTTTCGGTGTTACAGGCGGAGAACTACTGGAATCCGTAGCCGATGCCGGTGTTACGCTGCTTCTGTTCACCATCGGACTGAAGCTGAAAATCAAAAGCCTTGCAAAACCCGAAGTCTGGGCAGGTACATCCATTCACATGATTGTAACCGTTATTATTTTCGCCCTTTTGGTCCGGATGCTTGGCTTTTCAGGGATACCCCTTTTTGACCAATTGACCTGGCAGACATCGCTGCTGATTGCGTTCGCCCTGAGTTTTTCCAGCACGGTCTTTGCCGTGAAAGTG
>JAQIBZ010000572.1 GCA_027858815.1 Desulfobacteraceae bacterium | reverse complement strand
ATTGTCATGAACGCTACTGACGGATATGGACATCAGGATTCTTTACATGAAAAATATGAAGAAGCTTATGGTGACGTAATTGAAAAACTTTATTGAACCGGGATTTTATTTTTAAACGAGAAGTCTCAAATGAGAGTCAGGTGTCATAAACCTCAATCAATATGTGGTATGCTGGCAAGATGAAGAATGTTGACGATCCTTATCGATATTCCGCGCCCTTGAAAATTTTTATAATACTGTCGTTTTTAACAAAAAGCATTAGTGCATTCCCTTTTAATTCTTGGGCATAGATCCGTCAATCTTCCCTGACAAGCACAAAACCATCGATTAATGATCATTGAAAAATTAATTTCATTATTTTAATGTATTCCGTAAAAGCGCCCCGGAGAATACTTAATTATGTAATATATACTGCTTTAAACTATAGCCAATTGAAAAATTAGAATATTATGCTGCCTGATTCATATCGATTGTCTGATCTGTACTGTGGTCATGAAGGGAAATATATCTGCTCACTAAAAAACCGATTTGATCCGGAGTTAATTAATGAACCAATTCAACTATTTAATTTATCATGCGGATGTTGGATTGTTCTTGATGGTAATAACAGAATTGGATTGATTCTTAAGCATAATGAAGATGCTCAAATAGGCGATTTCCCAAAAAAAATATTTGTATTTATAAAAAATGAAGAATTTGATGAAGAAGAAATCCTCTATTGGAATCCATATCCAAAGCCATTTTCTTATATCCTCCCTCTCAGTAAGGAATTAAATATTGTAACCAGAAACAAAAAGAAGTTTAAAAACAAAACCGATTACCAAAAAGAAGTAAATAGAATTAAAAAGTTGTTAACAAAAAAAACACACAATTGCATTGTGCCGAATAAACATGAAAGTTGAACCACGGCCATATAGATTACAAATAGACATCAACCCTCAGAAGTCCTGGAACATAAATAGGTTTTGCGAACAACTTTGTATTATTCATCCTGAGAGCACAAAACAGATTACTGAAGACAACTGGGGAATCAAGGGGCACATTGAGCTATGGTTTCAAGAGATTGATGAGAATCATTTTATTATCCATATTCAGAAAAAGCACTCAACCCACAAAAGAAAGTACCTCGAACAATTAGAGGAACTATTTAAAAATTTTGATAGAAATGAGTGTATCAGAAGTTATAAAGAAATTGGCTATTCAGATTTGATCTAACAATATCTGGTATGCCTGAAAAACCAAGAATGTTACGGACATTTATTGATATGGTGCACTGACGAAAATTTTTGGAATACTGTCGGTTTGAACCACAAGATGCATTTTTTATGTCTGGAATTTTTATTGTTCAGATGAACATATCACTTCGCCGCCATCACCTTATCCAACTCATCCAGATCCCAGTGAAAAATCAATCTCTATTAACGTTGAAAACGATCGACACATTTACAACCTTGCAACTTGAGGGACTTGATTGTCTTTCTGATATTATGTATAATGAATAATTATGCCAGATAAAAAGTCGATTATTGAAAATGAGCTGATCAAAGAAGTCATTTCTATCCGGATGGATACTCTCTGGAAGATGATCGGTCAAAAATTGGAAAATAGACTGCCCGCGATTGACGATGAAGGTGCTACAGGCAAATTTGACAACAAGGGGGCCATTTTTATTCCAGGTGGACTCGTTTATAAAGACGTCGATGAACAGATAATTCGGTATAATGTTTATGGCGGTATCAGCCGAACGAAATTTCGTGAAAAGATAAGAACCGCCATGCATTTTGACAATGCAACCCTTCTATATCCAAATGGATTGGCGACCAGTATTAACCTGGACAGCGGTTTCTTTTCAAAAGCAGCCAGGCAGATTCTGACCTATAAAAAAGCGGCTTTTCGACGCAAAAAAACCATCGGTCACGATATTGCCAGAGAAGTCAGTGCCTATGATATTATCCGCAGCCACTGTCCGCCCTATATGAAACCACCTTATGGTGCCAGGACGAGGATCAGCACCTGTATTTCAATCGGTCTTGTCGACCCTCCGATGTTTTTCGCCCATTGTCGGTCGCAGTATAATCTATCAGAAAAACAGACAGATCAATTGATGAAAAAATTGGATCAATCCATCGAACCAGCAGTCAACAGGAACGACAATACTTTATTTCCGCCTTTTGTGATTGTCTGCCATGACACACGTTATAAAAAGGGGAATTATACCGGCCTCACAAGAATTCTGGGAATCGGTAAGTTTGGTGAATTTGCCACATTGACCTTGGAAAAATTAACCAAACAATTAGCCGTTGAATTAAGGCGCAAAAAACTGGATCTTGTTGATGATGACCTCTGTGCCACGTATGCCGGTTCATCTTACGTTGTGATTCTGAGAATTTATGCCTCCACAAACCCTGGCAAACGCAGTCATAACCATAAGATCTATGTTATTTCACCACAAAATGATTTAGGGCTGAATACTGAGCAGATAGAAAAAGAAGCTCGCCATCACTATCGAGTTCCTTGATCAATGTACATTTTAAAAATCGCAATCTGTTTAATACTGAACAGGCGTGGTATGACCTGAAAAAAATGGATTAACCCGGGTTACAGTTTTTTGGGGAAGGTTCACAATGTGCACTGCCAAAATTCGGCAAAAAATCTCAATCAAGATGTGGTATGCCAAAAAAGCCGAGAATACTGATCGGCCTTATCGATAGTGTGCGCCTCAAAGGATATCTGCAATACTGACGTTTTGAACCGCAACGACACTTTTTCGACTTGCCCGGAATATATAGACTGAAAATGAGAATCAAAGGTTCTCATTCATTGTTTTTCGCGAGCCATATGGTAAAAAAACAGCATACATTGCTGTAAATATCATCATAGAATCTTATAAAAACATACGATAACTATTATAAAATTAAGGAAAAATCTTTGATTTGATTGTTTTTTAAGATAAAGTGGAGTATAGGAAAGAGCAGTAAAATTATGTCAAAAAGCAGACTCTATTGAGTAAATAAATTATGCCCGGCTAAAATAAAAGAAAGATAATGAAAAAATCAAAAAAGATCAAAAAACTTTTGAATAAAGGATTTAGAGGGTATCCTGTCGCAACAATAGCTTATTATGGACCTGACGATAAAAATGCTACAAAGGTTGCGGTAGGTATTGTCCCATCTGAAGATGCTGAACCAGATATTCTAAAAAGATGGTTTAATGAGGCCATAGATATTCGTAAAGATAGAATTATTAGTGAAGAAATTATACAGTTTATCAAAGAAAATAAAGCAAAATCTGTTGTAATGACTGACCGGATTATGGGTTGTCCACACGAAGAAGGCGTGGATTACCCAGATGGATCTAAATGCCCCAAATGTTCCTTTTGGGCTATACGTGATCGTTTTACTGGGGAAATAATTCAATAATCTTGATAATCTTGGCATAACCATCCATTTCAGTAGAACTGGCATGGTCGTGAGGCTTCGACTTTTGCGGTTTTCCGCGTTTCCGTGGCTTTTGCAAAGGCCGTCTTCCCCTGCCAGTCCCTAAATGGAACGTTCAAAAGTTCTCATTATACTCGTCCCTTCATTGCAGCTTTCAAAAGCCAGCCGAGTTTCTTAAAAATTTCGGCAAAAAAATCTCAATCAACATGTTGTGGTCTGTCGAGATGAAGAATGTTGAGGATTCTTATCGATAGTGCGCGCCTCTGAGAATTTCTGCAATACTGTCGTTTTGAACCGCCAACAATCGGATTTAAACTTATATTGAAGCAAAAACGACCAATATGAATTTTGTTCATTTGCTTAACAAAGGTCGGAATCAATATAACTTGTTGATAATAAGTATTTTAAGTAGCTTTTGATTATTTGTGGACTTTTTGGTAGTATTGTGAAAATATTCAAAAATTCTCTGCTTCTGGAACAAAAGAAGCCGGTCTGTTGAATAACTATTGTTGGAGGGAGGAGAACAAACCGATGCCAGGGACAGTTGAATACGTTTCAGAGCTTGGAATCGTGAAGTTGACCTATGTAGGGAAAGTTACCGCAGATGAGTTTAGGGAGGGGGCAGTCAGAGCTCTCGATCTATCCAGAGAGAACAACACAAGGTTGTTCCTCGTAGATGACTCGAAGTGGGAAGGCGGCACTTCGGTGTTTGATCTATACGAATTACCAACCCTGTTCACAGAACTGGGATTCAAACGCGATAGCAAGGGAGCGCTCATCCTCCCGCTCAGCGGCACTGCCGAATCAAACGACGCTCATTTTTTTGAGACCGCCTGCATCAATAAGGGTTGGCAAGCCAAGGTCTTCACAGATCGCCAAGAGGCAATCAGTTGGTTGACAAATTGAGACTCTCCAACAAGCCAGACGCACGCGACGGTATATAACCGCGTGTGATCCGAAGCGTTCAATAGTCCGCGCTCTAGAAAATATCTGCAATACTGTCGGTTTTAGCGGCAGTCCTTCCCTAATAACTATTGAACAATTCCATTTATTTTTTTAAAGTTGAAAAATTATAAAATCCGGCGCAAAAGCTATAGGCTTCTTAATAACTACCGTTCGGCAGCATCAAAATCTGCCAACTGTTGAATGGATGGGTATGATTTGATTAACAGCAAAAAATTTTCGGATAATTTTTCTGACAAAGAGGATACTGGACGCAGAAACCAAATTAATAAAAGAAGGAGAATCAAGTTATGTTTAATACGCGAAGAACAGGGAAGCTGATTGCCACAGTATTGTTATCTGCTTTCGTCTTTGCCCTGTCCGGCTGCGCTTCGGCACCGCCGAATTCCGGATTCCTAAACGATTACTCCAGGCTTCATGAGGACAAATATGAAGACCGCAGTCTGCAGTGGTACGAAAAGGACAACTTCAATTGGCAACAGTACAAAAAGCTCATGATCGATCCCGTTGTGGTGTATTTCCATCCCCAGGCCAAGTATCGACAGATCGACCCTGAAGCTGTGAAGAAACTGACCGATTACTTTCGGGAGATCATTGAAGAAGAGCTCGCAGACGATTATCCCATCGTTACGACGCCTGGCCCGGACGTTCTCAGAGTCAGGGCTGCCATTACGGAAATCGTCCCTGCGAATCCCGCCGTTAATATCGTAACCACCTTAGCCGTGTTAGTCCCACTCGATATGGGGGGTGCAGCAATTGAGGCGGAGTTTATGGATTCACAAACAAATGAAGTATTGGCGGCTATGGTGGACAAGAAAATGGGCAACCCCATTGATCCGAGGTTCTATCGCGGATTCACCACCATGGGTTACGCTAAAGGGGCTTTCGCGGCCTGGGCAGAAGAGCTGAAAAAAGCTCTCAAAACCAATCCCTGATTTATCCGATGGTCTTAACAGGGGCAATGGCCCCGATGGATAATATTGTTGATCTCGTATTGCTCTATAAAAGGATGGTGAAAATGCGGATTTCACGCCGTGATTTTTTGCAGGCCGCCGGCGCAGCCTTGCTTATCGGAGGCAGCGTCCCGCTGCTCAGCGGATGTAGCGGCCTTAAACGGATTGATATCAAACAGAAAGATGTTGCTGTGACTGGTTTAAAACAGGACGAACTAAACATCCTTGAGCTGGCCTCTCTTGCACCCAGCGGCCATAACACTCAACCCTGGGGGATCAGGGCCATTGAACCATATACCTGGATTGTCATGTCAGATGAACAGCGCTGGCTCCCTGCTGTTGATCCCGATCACAGAGAGACAATCCTTTCCATCGGGGCTTTCATGGAGAATCTGGTGGTTGCTGCTGGATGCTATGGGTATGACATCGATCTGAAACTTCTGGCAAAAACATCAAATGACAAAGAGATTGGGTCAAGTCCTGATTTAAAGTTGTCACTTTTGCAATAATAATTCCTATTCATTTTTAGCCTCTTCTAAGGGTGCCTGCCCCTTCGCCCTCCTCCGCAGGAGGGCGAAACAATTTTACGCAGCACGATGAACATCTTCCGGGGTTCGTAGCATTAGAGATCGATGAAGTCTCCGAGTATTATACAAATTAACGGCTTCTGTCACCGCTCTATGAGCCTGTTTAAAGTCTCTGAACTCATTATTTAAAAAATATTCCTGTTTTAAAATACCA
>JAQIBZ010000543.1 GCA_027858815.1 Desulfobacteraceae bacterium | reverse complement strand
AACAATATCTGCAGAACTGATCACACCGATTGCAATGGAAAAAGAATTGCGGTTTGCGGTCAGAGAAGGCGGCCGAACAGTCGGTGCAGGTGTCGTTAGCGAAATTATAGAATAGGTAGGTATATACCAATATGATTACAAGCACTAAAATAAGAATCCGGCTGAGAGCATATGATCATAAATTGCTGGATCAATCCGCAAGCGACATTGTTGACACTGCCAGAAAAACCGGTGCAAAAATTGTCGGTCCGATTCCATTGCCGACGCGGATAAATAAATATTGTGTACTTCGTTCTCCGCATGTTAATAAAAAATCCAGAGAACAGTTTGAAATTCGAACGCATAAACGCGTTTTGGATATTCAGGACCCGACCCAGCAGACAGTGGATGCGTTGATGAAGCTTGATTTGTCCCCGGGTGTTGATGTGGACATTAAATTGTAGTATATATAGGTTTGGTGGCAGACATGAGTAACGGTATTTTAGGAAAAAAATTGGGAATGACCGGACTGTTCTCCAATGATGGGAAGTATCTGCCGGTAACAGTGGTGGAAGCAGGCCCTTGTATAGTGACCCAGATTAAAACCATGGCGAATGACGGATATAACGCCCTGCAGCTTGGTTTTGGTGATAAGAAAAAAGCGCGGGTGAATAAACCGCTGCAAGGTCATTATTTAAAAAGTGGTGAAAAGCAGTTTGTTGATTTGCGCGAATTCAGAATCGATAATCCTGAAGAATATCAGGTGGGTCAAGAAGTCACGCTGGATATTTTCAAAATCGGAGATAAGATAGAAGTTTCTGGTACGAGCAAAGGGCGTGGATTTTCAGGTACAATCAGACGACATGGTTTCAGTCGCGGACCCGAAACCCATGGAAGTCGGAATCACCGGGCACCGGGGTCTATCGGTAACAGCGCATGGCCGGCCAAGGTTATTAAAGGCAAGAAAATGCCGGGCCAGCATGGAAATACCCGAGCAACTGCCAGAAATCTTGAAATTGTTGATATCCGTCCTGAGGAGAACCTGCTCCTTTTAAAGGGGCCGGTACCGGGACCGCCCAGCGGAACTATTGAGATAAAAAAGCCTAAGTTTTAATTAGTAGAGAATTTGCCGGTAAAGGCAAATATCTAATTTATATGAAAAGAGGATGCCATGGCTGTCATTGAAGTCAAAAATATCAAAGGTGAAAAAGTTTCTGAAGTTGAAATGCCTGACAGCATATTTAATGTAGAGCCGAAAAAAAGTGTTTTACATGAAGTTGTTTGCATGCAGCTTGCCGCCAAACGAAGTGGTACTGCATCTGTAAAACGCCGGTCTGATGTTAAAGGTACCGGAGCCAAACCTTTTCGGCAGAAAGGCACTGGCCGGGCACGGCAAGGGGATGTTAAAAGTCCTCTGTTGCGTGGTGGCGGCGTCATTTTTGGCCCGAATCCCAGAGCCTATACCATGAAGGTACATAAAAAGGTAAAGCGACTTGCTTTAAAAATGGCATTAAGCATTAAATTAAAAGAAGAAACGATTACTGTGCTTGATGTGTTTTCTTTGGATCAGATAAAAACCAAGTCCGTTGTCTCCGTGTTGGAAACTTTAAAACTGAATAATTCTTTAATTGTTGTTGATGCAAAAAACGAAGAATTAGAACTTTCGTCAAGAAATATTCCTGGAGTTAAGGTGCTGCGGGTAGAAGGATTAAATGTTTATGATATTTTAAAACATAAAAATCTGATTCTGCTTGAAGGCTCAATTAAGAATATAGAAGGGAGGCTGGCAGCATGAATAAGTATCAGGTAATAAAGGCACCGATTGATACGGAAAAAACCAACCTTCAGAAGGAATTGTTAAATCAAGTGTCATTTACAGTCGACCCAAATGCAAACCGGGTTGAAATCAAAAGAGCTGTGGAAGATATATTTGATGTCAAGGTAAAATCGGTTAATACAATCAATGTAAAGGGTAAAGTTAAACAGCGCGGTCGCATTACCGGTAAACGCAAAGACTGGAAAAAAGCGCACGTTACATTAATGCCCGGACATCGGATTAATTTTTTTGACGGAGTTTAGCTGGGAGTTTTAAAATGGCAATCAAGTGGGTAAAACCAACATCACCAGGACGACGAGCTCAGGAATTTGCTACTTTCGAGGAAATTACGAAAACAAAGCCTGAGCGAAGTCTGATAAAAATTATAAAAAAAACCGGCGGACGTAATGTAAACGGCCGGATCACTTGCCGTCATCGCGGCGGTGGGCATAAGCAATTTTACCGGATAATCGATTTTAGACGTAATAAAGACGGAATTCCGGCTAGTGTTGCTGCAATTGAATATGATCCCAACAGATCTGCCAGAATTGCATTGCTTAATTATGCGGATGGTGAAAAGCGTTATATTCTTTTACCATTAAAACTTGCCGTCGGCGATACGGTTATGTCAGGTGAGAATGCAGAAATTAAACCGGGTAATGCTCTTCCTTTAAGTCACATTCCGCTGGGTACGCATATCCACAATATTGAGCTTCAAATAGGCAAAGGCGGTCAGTTGGTTAAGAGTGCCGGTGGTTATGCTCAGTTAATGGCTAAAGAAGGACGTTATGCCACCGTCAAATTACCCTCTGGTGAAGTAAGGCTTGTTTTGCTAACCTGCAAAGCCACCATTGGTCAGGTCGGTAACACGGATCACGAAAATGTTTCACTGGGTAAAGCCGGTCGTTCACGCTATCTCGGGCGACGACCGTCTGTTCGCGGTGTTGTTATGAATCCGGTTGATCATCCCATGGGTGGTGGTGAAGGCCGATCATCCGGTGGTCGTCATCCATGTACGCCATGGGGAAAACCGACAAAAGGCTTTCGAACAAGAAAACGGAAACCCAGTGATCGTATGATCGTCAAGAGACGGAAAAAGTAGATAAGACCAGATGAATTTCCATCTGAACGTATTATAAAAATTTGATAAAATATACAATTTTTTAGGAGCGTTTATGCCTCGATCGTTAAAAAAGGGACCTTATGTGGATCCTAAAATATACAAAAAAATTGATACCGCTCAGGAATCACGGAGTAATAAGGTTATAAAAACATGGTCTAGGCGATCAACGATTATTCCTGAAATGGTTGGCTTAACAATGGCTGTGCATAATGGAAAAAAGTTTATACCTGTGTTTGTAACTGAAAATATGGTCGGGCATAAACTGGGGGAGTTTTCTCCTACCCGTTTATTCTATGGACACGCTGGCGGAAAAAAAACAAAGTAATCAATACTCAACATATTAAAGGTTAGGAATATCGGCATGGAGGTCAAGGCAACAGCTAAATATATGCGTATTTCTGCTCAAAAGGTTCGCAGGATTGTAGATGCAATCAAAGGCAAGCCCGCTGAAGCAGGATTGAATGCGCTTAAATTTATGCCGCAGAAATCTGCGGGGATAGTTCATAAGATTTTGCGGTCAGCGATAGCAAATGCAGATCAGAATGCGGAATTGGATGTTGATTCGCTCGTGATCAAAAGTATAATAGTCGATGAAGGTCCGACATTAAAGCGTTTCCGTGCGAGAGCAAGAGGAAGAGGCTCTCGAATTTTAAAACGTACAAGCCATATTACTGTGATCGTCGCTGAAGCGTAGTTGTAAAAAGGGTAGTTGTAAATAAGGAGGAAAGAGCTTGGGTCAGAAAGTCAATCCGATAGGAATGCGGCTGGGGATTATAAAAACTTGGAATTCCAGGTGGTTTGCAAATAAAGACTACGCAAAATATGTCTTTGAAGATCATCAGTTACGCAAGTTTTTAAAAAAGCAATTATATCATGCAGGAATTTCCCGAATTGATATTGAAAGATCCTCAAAGCGGATTAAATTGAGAATTTTTGCTGCCCGTCCTGGTATTATTATAGGTAAAAAAGGCTCCGAAATTGAAGCACTGAAAAAGAAGCTCGAAAAAATGGTGTCTCATGAAGTTTTGGTAGATATTCAGGAAGTTCGAAAACCTGAACTTGATGCGCAACTGGTGGCTGAAAATGTTGCCAACCAGCTAGTTCGCCGGGTTGCTTTTCGACGAGCCATGAAAAGAAGTGTATCTTCTGCCATGCGGTTTGGCGCTCAGGGGATAAAAATTATCTGCTCCGGTCGACTGGGTGGTGCTGAAATGGCGAGAACGGAATGGTATAAAGACGGCCGTGTACCGCTTCATACCCTTCGTGCTGATATCGATTACGGTGTTACCAGTGCAAAAACAACTTACGGCGCGATCGGTATAAAGGTATATATTTTTAAAGGAGAAATCCTTAAAGACGAACAAATGTCAGGTGATGGCAAGTAGATATTAGGAGATAGTTCAAATGCTGAGCCCTAAAAAAGTTAAATTCAGAAAACAGCAGACCGGCCGTATGAAGGGAAAAGCCCAACGCGGTTCGAAGTTAAATTTCGGCGATTTTGGTCTGCAGGCGGCTGAATGCGGCTATATAACTGCAAGACAAATTGAAGCGGCACGTATTGCGATGACCCGTTATGTAAAAAGAGGCGGGAAGATGTGGATTCGAATTTTTCCGGACAAACCGGTAACCAAAAAACCTGCTGAAGTTCGAATGGGTAAAGGTAAAGGTGCACCGGAAGGTTGGGTCGCTGTTATCAAACCTGGAAAGATCCTCTATGAAATGGAAGGTGTCTCGCGGGAACTCGCAGTTGAAGCATTCAGACTTGCTGCACATAAGCTTCCCATTAAAATGAAATTCATAGAAAGGAGCGATGTGTAAATGAAAGCCAGTGAAATAAGAGCGTTGGGTGATCAGGAACTGGATTCCAAATTGACAGATTTGTCGGAAACATTATTCAATTTTCGCTTCCAGCATACAGCCGGCCAGTTAGAAAATCCGAACCGGATAAAACAGGTTAAGCGCGATATTGCCCGGATACAAACAATTAAACGTCAAAAAGATATAGGGTAAGCGGATTGCTGACATGAATAAAAATAGAGGAATGAAAAGACAACTGGTGGGTACGGTATTAAGTAATAAGATGGATAAAACCGTAACTGTTAGAGTTGAAAGAACCGTCATTCACCCGATTTATAAGAAATATATCAAGCGGCGAACGAAGTTTGCCGCTCATGACGAACTAAATACCTGCTCAATCGGTGACCGGGTACTGATATCCGAATCCCGGCCGATCAGTAAATTGAAACGGTGGCGAGTTAGCCAGGTTATTGAAAAAGCGGTATAATATAGAGGATATACAAAATGATTCAGGCGGAAACAAGGCTGTCTGTAGCTGATAACTCAGGCGCCAAAAAAGTATACTGCATTAAAGTCCTTGGCGGTTCTAAACGTCGCTATGCCAGTGTTGGAGATATAATTGTCGTTTCGGTGAAAGAAGCAATCCCTAATTCAAAGGTAAAAAAGGGTGAAGTTCTTAAAGCGGTAGTCGTTCGGACAAAAAAAGAAATCCGTAGACCTGACGGCACATATATCAGATTCGATGATAATTCAGCGGTTTTGATTAATCAACAGCGCGAACCCATCGGTACTCGTATTTTCGGCCCGGTTGCCAGAGAATTGCGTGCTCATCATTTTATGAAGATAATTTCACTGGCTCCGGAAGTTATATAATAGTCAGTGAATTCAGGAGATATTGGTTATGGAAAAGAATAAATGCCATATCAGGAAAAACGATAAGGTTAAGGTAATTGCCGGAAAGGATACCGGTAAAATCGGTAAAGTTATTGATATCCTTCAGAAAAAAAACCGTTTGCTTATCCAGAATGTCAACATGGTCAAACGCCATACCCGGCCAAGCGCCTCAAATAAACAGGGCGGTATTGTCGAAGGTGAAGCAGCGATTCATTGGTCAAATGTCATGTTGATGTGCAACAAATGTATTGCTCCTGTGCGAGTCAAGATGCAGCGTCTTGAAGATGGGAAAAAAGTACGGGTGTGCAGAAAGTGTAATGAAATAATTGATGCATAGAATTGCATGCCGGAGGAATATTCATGTCTTTAAAAGAGTTTTATGAAAAAGAAGTCGTCCCAAAATTAGTTGAGACGTTTAATTATAAAAATATTATGGAAGTTCCTAAAATTGAAAAGGTTGTATTGAATATCGGCCTTGGGGAAGCCATTCATAATATTAAACTGCTTGATTCCGCAAAAGCAGAGCTTAAGCTCATATGCGGCCAGGCGCCGGTTATTACCCGGGCAAGAAAATCAATTGCCGCTTTTAAGCTTCGTGAAGGTATGCCGATTGGATGTATGGTGACTTTACGCCGGCAAAAAATGTATGATTTTTATGATAAACTGGTTAACATTACACTCCCTCGTGTTCGTGATTTCCGGGGTATCTCGGGCAAAGCGTTTGATGGAAGAGGTAATTACACTTTAGGGATTAAGGAACAGATTATATTCCCTGAAATTGATTATGATAAAATTGATACCATCAAAGGCATGAATATTACGGTTGTGACTACAGCGAAAAATAATGAAGAAGGTAAAGAATTGTTAAAATTGATGGGTATGCCTTTCAGAAATTAATTTTAATGATTAAAGGAGTTTGTTTTGGCAAAAACATCACTGAGGGTTAAGTCGGCTCGAAAACCGAAATTTGCAGTAAGACAGTATAACCGATGTCCTATTTGCGGACGGCCCAGAGCTTTTATTCGTAAGTTCGGAATTTGTCGTCTCTGTTTTCGCAATATGGCTTCAGAGGGACTTTTACCTGGCGTAACAAAATCAAGCTGGTAATTATTTTAAGAAAATACGTTTTAATATAAACAACATAGTAATTGACGGAGTATGCCATGTCGATGAGTGATCCGCTGGCGGATATGCTGACCCGCATTAGAAATGCCGGCAAAGCAAAACATAAAAGTGTAGAGATTCCCGGTTCTCAACTTAAGACTGCCCTTGCAGGTGTTATGAAAGAAGAGGGCTTTATTAAGAATTTTAAATCCATTAAGGACAGCAAACAGGGAATCCTTAAAATTTATCTGAAATATGAGGCCAATGACCGCCATGTTATTTATGGTATTAAACGGGCCAGCAAGCCCGGCCGCCGAGTCTATGTCAGCAGCAAGGATGTAAAACCGGTTCTTAACGGACTGGGTATTTCCGTCCTTTCAACATCTAAAGGACTGGTAACCGACAAACAAGCGATAAAGCAGAATGTTGGTGGCGAAGTTCTCTGTGAAATCTGGTAGTTAAGGAGAAGCAAATGTCTCGAGTTGGTAAAAAACCAATTGAAATATCTGACAAAATAAAGATTACGTATTCGGATCGCATACTGACGGTTTCAGGTGACAAAGGAACCCTGACCCAAACCATACATCCGGATATTAACTTAAATATTGAAGACAATTCCCTGACTGTCACCATCGACAACATGGATAAAAAGACACGGTCTTTATGGGGAATGACACGGGCTTTAATTGCTAACATGGTGACCGGTGTATCACAGGGTTTTGAACGTGCGCTTGAAATAAATGGTATTGGTTACCGTGCCGAGATAAATGGAAAAAATATTTTATTCAATCTGGGGTATTCGCACCCGATTGATTTTCCACTACCGGAAGGCATTTTTGCGAATGTTGAGAAAAATATTATTAAATTGTCCGGCATCGATAAAGATCTTCTCGGGCATACGGCTTCGACCATCAGAAGTTTAAGACCACCGGAGCCGTATAAGGGCAAGGGTGTTAAGTATGCTGAAGAACATATACAGCGTAAAGCCGGTAAAACAGCCAAATAAATTATTATCTGCATAAAATTAAAAGGTATCAATTATGGGTTCCGCAAACAGACGAAAAGCCCTCAGGCTGAAACGAAAAAAAAGAATACGGAAGAAATTATCCGGTACTTCAGACCGACCGAGAATGTCGGTATTCCGAAGTGCAAAACATATTTATTCTCAAATTATTGATGATACAAATGGCATTACGCTGGTTACTGCTTCGACAACTGAAAAAGAAGTTATTGAAAATCAGAAGTTTGAAAATAAAACAGCAGCAGCAACGTATATTGGTCAGCTGATTGCAACACGTGCAACAGAAAAAGGTATTAAAAGTGTTGTTTTTGACCGTAATGGTTTTCTGTATCATGGCCGCATTAAGGCGGTTTCCGATGGTGCCCGTAAGGCAGGACTGGATTTTTAATAGTTAATAAGGAGGCAGTGCCTTGTTCAGGAAAGAAAAAGACGATAATTTTATCGATAAAGTAGTACATATTAACAGAGTCGCAAAAGTACATAAAGGCGGCCGGAGATTTAGTTTCAGTGCCGTTGTTGTCGTCGGGGATGGTCAAGGCAGTATTGGTTACGGACTGGGCAAAGCAAATGAAGTCCCTGAAGCGATCCGAAAAGGAGTTGAAAGCGCCAAAAAAAATATGGTGTCTGTTGCCTTGGTTGATGGTACGATTCCGTATGAAGTGATTGGACGATTTGGCGCTGGACGGGTTTTATTAAAACCTGCTTCTAAGGGTACCGGTGTTATTGCCGGTGGTGCTGTTCGCGCAGTTCTTGAAGCTGTTGGAGTTGAAAATATCCTGACTAAATGCATGGGTTCCAATAATCCGCATAACGTTGTAAAAGCAACGATTAAAGGACTTGCCGGATTGCAGAGTCGTGAAAAAGCAGCGGCGAAACGCGGATTGAATGTTGAGCAATTATAATAAGGACAGTTATTAAAATGCCTGGAATGAT
The DNA here is from genome assembly GCA_027858815.1 of Desulfobacteraceae bacterium. Taxonomy (GTDB): domain Bacteria; phylum Desulfobacterota; class Desulfobacteria; order Desulfobacterales; family Desulfosalsimonadaceae; genus SURF-3. Next base: position 18,050 of record JAQIBZ010000543.1, on the reverse strand, counting down.
AAAAATTACGCTGGTCAAAAGCATGAACGGAAGACCTGAAAAACATCGTATAGTCTTACGGGGTATGGGTCTGACGAAAATGAATAAAACCGTCGAATTGGAAGATACCCCGTCTATCCGTGGAATGGTGAATAAAGTAACGCATCTTGTGAAAGTGGAGGTTTAAGCATGAAGTTGAATGAATTATCTCCAGCAGAAGGTTCAAGATCTTCACGTAAACGATTAGGACGTGGTGTTGGATCCGGTTGGGGCAAGACTGCCGGAAGAGGATCCAAAGGGCATCGCAGCCGATCCGGCGGCGGGACCCGGCCCGGTTTTGAAGGCGGACAGATGCCTCTTCACCGGCGGCTTCCGAAAAGAGGTTTTGCCAATATCTTTAAAAAGAAAATTATCATATTAAATATAGCTGATTTAAAGAGATTTGAAAGTGGCGCGATCGTTGATGAAGCAACACTTCTTTCCGTTGGAATGGCAAAGGGCGTTTATGACGCGATCAAATTACTTGGAAATGGTGATATTGATTTTCCGATAACTGTTAAAGTCAATGCCGCAAGTAAAAGTGCAATAGATAAAATTGAAGCGGCTGGCGGTAAGGTCGAGGTTGTATCCTAATGGCAGTCACTAATTCCGGTGTTCAAAACATTTTTAAAATTCCTGAGTTAAAAAAGAGAATTCTCTTTTCATTGGCTTTTCTTGCAATCTACCGCGTTGGCGTTCATATACCAACTCCGGGTGTTGATGGAGATGCTTTGGCGACATTTTTTGCACAGTACCAGGATACCCTTTTTGGAATTTTTAATATGTTTTCCGGTGGTGCCCTTGAGAGACTGTCTGTGTTTGCCTTGGGAATCATGCCGTATATCAGTGCTTCTATTATCTTACAGCTTTTAACGGTCGTTTTTCCCCATCTTGAAAGACTATCTAAAGAAGGTGACCAGGGGCGGAAAAAAATTACTCAGTACACACGTTATGGTACGATTGTATTAAGTATCATTCAGGGTTTCGGCATCAGTGTCGGTCTTGAAAATATGAGTGCCCCGGGTGGTCTGGCAATTGTTTTTCATCCGGGCTGGTCATTTCGCATAATGACGGTAATTACCCTGACAGCCGGTACGGCATTTATTATGTGGCTGGGTGAACAAATCAGTGAGCGCGGCATCGGTAACGGGATTTCCCTGATTATTTTTGCCGGTATTGTTGCCCGTATGCCCCAGGCGATGGGCAATACATTTCAGATGTTGTCCACCGGTGAAATGGGGATTTTTGCTTGTGTCATTTTGATCATCCTCATGGTGGGTGTTATTGGATTTATAAATTTTATGGAACAGGGTCAGCGGCGTATCCCGGTACAATATGCAAAGCGTGTTGTCGGGCGAAAGATGTATGGTGGCCAGAGTACTCATCTGCCATTGAAGTTAAATACATCCGGTGTTATACCGCCGATTTTTGCTTCTTCTTTGATTATGTTTCCGGCCACGTTGGCAAGCTTTTTCAAAGATATTACCGTGATGCAGTATATTTCATCTGCGCTTCGTCCCGGGACAATTATTTATGAGTTGATGTTTGTCGGGTTTATATTTTTCTTCTGCTATTTTTATACGGCAATCGTTTTCAACCCTGCAGATGTTGCGGATAATATGAAAAAATACGGCGGATATATTCCCGGAATACGACCGGGCAAGCGAACTGCTGATTATATTGATAAGGTGCTTACCCGAATAACACTGGGTGGTGCGGCTTATATTTCACTTGTTTGTGTCTTGCCATCGATATTGATGACAAAACTCCATGTTCCCTTTTATTTCGGCGGAACTTCTTTACTGATTGTTGTCGGGGTTGCAATGGATACGGTCGGTCAGGTGGAGTCCCATTTAATTACCAGAAATTATGAAGGTTTTTTGAATACTGGTAAAATTAAACGATAATGATATTGTATTAATTTAATATCAAATTATATATTTAAGTGTTTTTAAAAATTTGTAAACGGGAGTTCATATAAATGGCAAAAGAAGAACCGATTAAGGTTCAGGGCACAGTGCTTGAGACATTGCCGAATGCGATGTTTAAGGTAGTACTTGAAAACGAGCATCAGGTACTTGCTCATATATCGGGTAAAATGCGAATGCACTTTATTAAGATTTTACCCGGGGACTCGGTTACGGTTGAATTGTCCCCTTATGATCTTACCCGGGGAAGAATTACATATCGATCCAAGTAGTCGCTTTTGGATAGGTTGATATTATCTGGTAATCTGATTGATAGGCAATAGGTTTGAGGTGGTGTTATGAAGGTAAGTGCATCAGTGAAAAAGAGATGTCGGAATTGTAAAATTGTTAAGCGAAAAGGCATTGTTCGTGTCATCTGTGTCAACAAAAGACATAAACAACGTCAGGGCTAGATATCGCATATAAGGAGGCAGACATTGGCAAGAATCGCAGGCGTAGATTTACCGAAAGGTAAACGTATAGTTGTAGGCTTAACATACATTTATGGTGTCGGGCTATCCACATCTCAAACTATACTGACTAAGCTGGGTATTGATGAAAGTATTAAAACGGATGACTTGTCCGACGGCGAGGTCAATCAGATCCGTAAAGTCATTGATGATGGTTATAACGTTGAAGGTGAACTTCGATCCCAATTATCCATGAATATCAAGAGATTGATGGATTTGGGCTGCTACAGGGGACTTCGGCATCGTAAGGGGCTGCCTGTTCGCGGGCAGCGGACGAGTACAAATGCTCGGACCCGTAAGGGACCGAGAAGAACTGCAGTCAAGAAAAAAGGCGGAGTCGCTAAAAAGTAATTTAATACATAAAGGCTGAGTCAATGGCAAAAAGAACGAAAATAAAGAAAAGAGTCAAAAAGAATATTCTAAATGGTGTTGTTCACATTCGGTCAACCTTCAACAATACTATTGTGTCAATCACTGATCCGAATGGAAATGTTGTTGCATGGTCTACTGCAGGAATGAACGGATTTAAAGGATCAAGAAAAAGTACGCCTTTTGCTGCACAGTTAGCTTCTCAGGATGCTGCTAAAAAGGCAATGGAGCATGGCTTGAGAAATGTTGAAGTCTATGTTAAAGGCCCTGGTCCCGGAAGAGAATCTGCTTTAAAAGCGCTGCAAGCCACCGGACTGACCGTTACAATGATTAAAGATGTTACACCGATTCCGCACAATGGCTGTAAACCCAAAAAACGACGCCGGGTATAGTTCTTTTGAATTCGTTTGTTTAAACTCTTTGTGGGTTTATTCATTTATTATTATATCATTGCTTAATAAACTTAACCTGATTTTAAAAGCTGTTACGAGCAAGAGCTTATAATGGGAGGAAAATTTGTCACGATATACAGGATCTGTTTGTCGGTTATGCCGACGGGAGAATTTAAAATTATATCTGAAGGGCGATCGCTGCTATTCAGATAAGTGTGCGTTTGACCGGCGAAGTTATCCGCCAGGACAGCATGGACAACGTCGGGGCGGAAAAGTTTCCGATTATGGCCAGCAGCTTCGTGAAAAACAGAAAGTGAAACGCAGTTATTGCCTGTCAGAAAAGCAGTTTAAACTGTCTTTCGAGAAGGCGGACCGCAAAAAAGGGATTACCGGTATTAATCTACTCACGATCCTCGAACAACGTCTTGACAATGTGGTCTATCGACTGGGTTTTTCAAACTCAAGACCCCAGGCGCGTCAGCTGGTTCGACACGGTCATTTTCTGGTCAATGGTAAAAAGGTAGACATTCCTTCTTATCAGATTAAGGCGGGTGATGTTATTGAAATCCGTGAAAAAAGCAGAACGATGCAGGTCATTATCGACTCACTTGAAGCTGTTGTTCGCAGAAGTATGCCTCAGTGGCTTGAGCTTGAAAAAGAAAATTTCAAAGGCATGATTAAAGCTGTTCCGGTCCGGGAAGATATAACAATGCCGATTCAGGAGAATCAGATAGTAGAGCTTTATTCCAGATAATTCGATTTTCCGCGGCTACTTATTTCAGGACTTTGGCTTATGTCACTATAAATACCCTGTCTTTAGTATCCGCATCGAAGCAATCGGGCATATTAACAAGTTTGGAGATATAACATGTCATTGAATGAAATTACATATATGAACTGGCGCGAAATTATCAAACCTGAAAAGGTACAAGTCGCCAGCCAGACCCCCACTTACGGGAAATTTGTTTGGGAACCGTTGGAGCGCGGCTTTGGCATCACTATTGGTAATTCATTAAGACGAATTATACTTTCTTCAATTTGCGGCTCAGCCATTGTATCCGTTAAATTCGATGGCGTGATGCATGAATTTTCAACTATCCCTGGTGTTTTGGAAGATGTTTCAGAAATTATTCTGAATTTGAAAAATGTCCGTGTTAAAATGGAAGATTCTGAGCCCAAAATGATAGAAATTGATGCAGCTGGTGAACGTATTGTCACAGCAGCGGATATTATCAGTGGTGATGGAAAAGTAGAAGTGATGAATCCGGATCAGCACATTGCTACGCTGACTTCAGATGCAAAATTCAGACTTGAAATGACGGTAAAAGCCGGAAAAGGGTACTCTCTGGCGGAATTAAATAAAGATCCCGAAGCACCGGTTGGTACGATTGCTATTGATTCTGTCTTTTCACCTCTCAAACGGGTAAATTATCGAATCAGCAATGCCCGGGTTGGTCAGAAAACAGATTACGATAAACTGACCATGGAGGTCTGGACAGATGGTTCTGTTTCTCCCGAAGAAACCATCGCTTTTGGTGCAAAAATATTAAAAGAACAGATGAATGTTTTTATCAATTTTGATGAAGATCTCGAACCTGAATTAATAGAAAATGTTATTGATGATTCGAAACCGAAGCATAATGAGAATTTATATCTTGATGTAGATGAGCTTGAACTTTCTGTCAGAAGTGCTAATTGCCTGCGTAATGCCAATATCAACAAGATCTACCAATTGGTGAACCGTACAGAGGCTGAAATGCTTAAGACCAAGAACTTCGGCAGAAAATCTTTAAATGAAATCAAGGAACTGTTGGCGGAACTGGGATTATCTTTGGGAATGAATATTGATTCCTTTGAACCGCCTGAAGACGATGATGATACAGATCAAGGGGAATAACGCTTTATGAGACACCGGAAGAGCGGAGTTAAATTAAATAGAACAAGCAGTCACCGAACCGCCATGTTTCGAAATATGGTTACATCACTTTTTAAATATGGTCGCATTAAAACAACAGATCCTAAAGCAAAGGAACTGAGACGTTGGGCGGACCAGTTGATTACCTTAGCCAAACGTGGTGATCTGCATGCCAGAAGACAGGCGATGGCAATAATCCAGGAAAAGGCTGTTGTTCACAAACTGTTCAGTGATGCACCTATCCGATTTGCCAGTACCGCTGGCGGATATACCCGGATAGTTAAGGTTGGACTTCGTAAGGGCGATGCGGCAACTCTTGCCATGATTGAATTAACCGGTGAACCGGTTGAAGTCAAACCAGAAGAGAAAAAAGCTGACAAAGTTGAGAAAAAGACCAAAAAAGCAGACAAATAAACATATTATATTTTAAAAAAAGTGGATAATATAATTATCTGTTTTAAATAAAAGCCTTGCCCACCCCCCCATATTGAAAACCCCATCGGGCAAGGCTTTTTTTATGATGTAAAACAAGTTCTTTCAGGGCGATCAATCCTTTCTTTTTCTGTATCAATAATTTTTAATCAATAATCAATCCATATCTTCTCCCCTATCATTGGTGCCAGGTTCAGCTGGTCACCGTCAATTGAAATACTGACGCAACCGTCTTCATCCGTTCGATATGTTTTTATTTGATTTCTTTTATAACGTGACAGCACGTCTTGCTCCGGAAAACCAAATCGATTCTGCCGGCCGGAAGATATGACAATATATTCCGGATTTACATATTTTAAAAATCCCGGCGTACTTGAACTGCTGCTTCCGTGATGGGGTGCCAGCATAATCGTCGATCTCAGGTTATCATTTAAAGCAATGATTTCTTCTTCTGCTTTTTTCATGATATCTCCTGGAAAAAGAATGGACTGATTTTTAAAATTAACCTGAATGACCATTGAATTATTGTTTGAATCCCGCCATGCATCATTAGCCACAAGGTCTGCGAAGTGTACCATTGGATACAGAATTTTTATTATCACACCGTTGATGTTCAGCTTCTTGGGAAAATCGTTGTACGGCGGATAAGGGATTTGCTTGTCGGCAATGATTTGGTTAAATCCTTTGTTTTTAAAACAAGTGGCCGGTTCGTGATTGGCGAAAACCTGTTTCACATTGAAATGTTTTAAAACAAAAATCAGGCCGTTTAAATGGTCTGAATCGTAATGTGTCAGAATGACTGTCTCAATGGTTTTAATCTTTTTTTGCCATAAAAACGGCGCAATCACCTTTGCACCAATATCGAATATCTCATTGTTGGAATACCCGCCCCCGTCAATAAGCGCGCACTTGCCACCCGGCATTTCAATAAGCGCCGCATTGCCCTGGCCTACATCTATGATTGAAACGGTCAGGTCTTCTTTGCCCCAGCGTTTGTCAACCCAGTAATAAATATCAGCAGACAGTATAAATAAGGTGATACCGGTAAGTATCGATGCCCATTGCCTCCCGGAGAGCTTTTCCCCGGGGTCTTTTATTAATCGGCAAGGCATCATGCCATTAAGCGCATTTATTGCGCGTAACGGTCTGCTCAGGCCGGGCTTGTTATGTGCATCTTGTGAAAGTTTTTTTTTAGTCCGGATTTTACTCTGTGTTTCATTATTCAAGATTTTTTTTGTATAGGAGAAAAATAAATACAGAACAGATCCAAGCAACGCATAAATACAGCTTATTTCGATAAATGACGGGGTAATCGTTTTTACTGCAGCAAATGGCAGGTCCGCAATACGGTATATCCATTTAATGGAAAAGGTCAGTATGAAGTCACAGATTTTAAGGCCCCAAAAACCGGCACTTGAATTAATTGGCAATAAGACAAATACGGAAAACAAGGCCAGCGGAACGATAGTAAAGCCGATTAAAGGAATAAAAATCAGGTTGGATAAAATGCCCATCAATGAAATCTGATTAAAATAAAACATAGTCAACGGGGCAGTACCGATAATTGCAAGACCCGAGACGATGCAAAATGTAACGATCGTTTTCAGAAAATAAGCGGTAATGGTTACGGGTTTTTTTCTGACCGGAAGTATTTTCGAAGTACCGTAGATAATTGCCAGAACTGCTGCGAATGAAAGTTGAAATGAAATCGAAAAAAGTGATGGCGGGTAAATGATTAAAATGATCAAAGCTGCCACAGAAATGGTATTTATTAAGTCATGTTCACGTTCTAAGAGAAAGGTTAAAAGAAACACGCTTACCATAATTACAGCCCGCTGAGTGGAAGGTGTCATGCCGGCAATAATGCCGTAAAACAAGATTGGTATAAGAGATAAAAGTGCAGCTCCTTTACGTGTCCATGCATGTCGCAGCATAGGTTTAAATTGGGAAAGCATCCATGTAGACAGGAAAAAGGTAAAAGATGCGACAATGCCGATATGTAAGCCTGAAATTGCTAAAAGATGACTGATCCCTGCCCGATTAAACGCCGAGCCAAGCGGTTTTGAAATATGTTGGCGGTTGCCTATAATCAGGGCATGTAATATAGCGTTCGCATCACCGTCAGATGATTGGTTGATGAGCGTTGAAATCTTTTGGCGGAGCGTAAATAGATATTTTTTGACATTATTGGCTGACGGCTGAATGGCAACTTTTTTATAAGAAGTATACGCATTGCCCCATATTCGTTTGAATGCCATATATCTGATATAGTCAAATCCGCCGGGGTTTTTAAAATTTGTAAAGGGTCTGATTTTGCTCTCAAATGTAAGTCGATCGCCAATTGATAGCGTTCGTGAATCCCCGTAAATAATGGCCCGGATTTTTCCTTTTACCGAAACCGTTGTTTCCTTTTTGCTCGGCCGGGATAATTGAATCCGGTCTATAATACAGACGGTTCGATAGTCCTGGGGTAATGGCGGGGCATCTATGATACCGGATATTTCCCATTTAAAGGGATCATTGACATAAACGTTGGCATGGTCCTGCGGAAAAAAGGCGGGCAGCCATGGTGTTAAGGAATAATAACCCAGGCAGAAAAAAAGGATTAAAGGAAAAAATTTGGCATTTTTGTGACGGTTAACGGCATAAATAATTATGCTGCCTGATATTAAAATTCCGGCAACAGCCAGCCATATCAGGCGTTCCGGCAGTTGATCGGCCACTGCAATGCCTGCGACAAAGGCAAGGAGCAGCGGGATAAGCGGGCGGTAATAAATGCGATCGGAAAAAGAAAAAGAGTCTGTGTCATTTGCGATCAGCAATTCGGACATGCGCGTTATTTTACGGTTTCTTTTTTGCCGGAACCCGTTTAATCGCGGCACCCAACCCGGTTAGTTTTTTTTCCAGGGATTCATACCCCCGATCCAGGTGATAAACGCGGCTGACAATGGTTGTCCCTTTTGCCGCCAACCCGGCAAGTATCAGCGAAGCACTGGCCCTTAGGTCGGTGGCCATGACCGGGGCACCGGATAATTCGGTGACACCTTTGATCATGGCATGGTTGCCGGAAATGGTAATATCGGTTCCCATGCGGCAGAGTTCACTGACATGGATGAAACGGTTTTCAAAAATATTTTCTGCGATTACGGAAAACCCGTTGGCAACCGACATCAGTACCATAAACTGGGCCTGCATATCCGTAGGAAAGCCGGGGTAGGGCATGGTTTTAATATCAATACTGTTGATGGTTTTTTTGCCAATCACGCGGACTGATTTTTTAAATACCTGAACCTCCGCACCGGTTTTTTCAAGTTTGTGGATAATCGCTTTCAGGTGCAGGGGGTCACAGTTTTTGATTTTAACATCCCCCTGGGTCAGGGCTGCCGCCACCATAAGGGTTCCGGCTTCTATTCGGTCCGGAATGATGGTCGCCGTCACCGGTTTGAGTTTCTTCACTCCTTTGATGGTAATCACGGCTGTTCCGGCACCGCTGATATTAGCGCCCATTTGGATTAAAACATCTGCCAGCGCAATAATTTCCGGTTCCCGGGCAGCATTGCGCAGTACCGATGTTCCTTTTGCCAGCACACACGCCATCATAAGATTTTCAGTGCCGGTGACGGTTGGGATATCAAAATAGATTTCAGCACCGTTTAACTGCTTGCAGGCGGCTTCCACATATCCGTGTTCCAGTTTGATATCTGCACCCAGCAGGGCCAATCCGCTTAAATGCAGGTCAATAGGACGAGCGCCGATGGCACATCCGCCAGGCAATGAAACCTTTGCTTTTTTCATCCTTGCCAGCAGCGGGCCGAGGACCAGGATGGATGCCCGCATTTTACGGACATGTTCATAGGGGGCTTCAAAATGATTCAAGCCGGTCGTGTCAATATGGACCGTATGCCCGTTAGATTCCACTGTCGCGCCCATGGTAGACAACAGATCTTTGATACTGTCAATGTCTCTTAAGCTAGGGACATTGTGAAAAGTAAATTTCCCTTTCGCAAGAATCGATGCGGTCAGAATAGGGAGTGCCGCATTTTTGGCACCGCCGACAACCACTTCACCGGAAAGAGAACGCCCGCCCTTAATGATTATTTCATCCATTGGTCACTCTATTTTATTATAATGTTATTTGATATCAGCAATTAGGTGATGGAATTATAGTTCATCGATTTTCAAGTTTGCTGCATATACAAGGAAAATGCTGCTTCGCTATAGCCCGCTATGCGGTGCAGTATTTGACGCAGTAGATGCGGTGAAATTGGAAATCGCTCAATAAAGAAAAAAGCGCTGCCTCAGGCTTATAGCACAAGGCAGCGCTTTATAATAGATTCAATTAACAGAGGCAAAGCCCTGTGCAGTAATTAATGGTGGCCGTGGTCCTGATCATCATGGCCGCCGGAACAGTCAAAAATAGTTTTGACAATCGCAAAGGTCATTCCGGCACCGATAATTGATAATGCATACCATAATCCCCCCATGAAAACCAGGTGAGAAATGTCCCAGGCCCATTCAAAACAAAATGGAAACATATGTTGTCCTCCTTGCCCGATAGTTTAATCGGACTGAATTAATCGATTGGGTTTAATTCTTTTTCCTGTGGGAAAACCGGTAAATAACGATATGCCAGTGAAATAACGATCAGTCCGTAAGCCACCGGAAGAACCGTGGTTGCGACTTCCTGCCAGCTTGGCATGTAAGTGTACCATTCATTAAAAGAAAACACCGGCACGGCCATTACCTGAAGTACCATTACCCAGCGATTGAGAGATACACCAATGACGCCGAGAATAATAGCCGTCATCAGTAGAAACGAGTTTTCCCTGCCCTTCTTGGTAATTAAGATCAGTCCCGGAATAAAACCGCAGATAACGATTTCCGCAAACAAAATCCCGATATTATAGGTGGAGTTGTTATAGAAATCCATTAAGGTGAAACCCATGCCAGGAGCAGTAACAGATGCCCAGTAAATGGTATCAATAGTTTTTGCGGTAATGTACGTAATGATCATCCAGCCGGAAATTTTGGCAAAAAGATGAATCACATTGTCTTTTACCAGTTTTTTCCGCGTAATCATTTCGGTAATCTTGGTTACCAGAATGGTGAAGCATGGACCGTAAGCAGCAGCAGACCAGGTAAACAGGAAAAAGGTAAACGGCCAGATAAAGATATGTTCCCGAAAGGCAAACGGCCGACCATAGAGGACACCGGCCACGCCGCCCAGAGATCCCTGATGAAAGAAGGAGAGAAAAACGCCGGTCGCCGCAAAAATCGCCATAATGCCATGCATGTTATGACTTAAATGATGCAAAAAGGGTTTTTTGTCCAGTTTCGGATTTTCAAGAATCAGCGGAATAAATTCAATGGTCAGTACGGCAAAATAACATGACAGGCAAAAAGCCACTTCCGTCAGCATCGAATGAACATTGGCATGCCAGAAAATAAACCATCCGCGCAGGGGTTGGCCAATATCAATGGCCAGAATCAGCAAGGCGGAACTGTAGCATATAAAACCTAGAATGACGGCATAATTAATGATATTTTTCAGATCTTTTTTGCCGACAATATAGGTTAAAAACCCGGAAAAAAACGCGCCGCCACCCAGTGCGATGACTGCCAGATCCGCCCAGATCCAGAGAGCGAAACCATACGCATCATTCATGTTGGTCTGGTTCAATCCTTTGTACCAGATCAGATACATGGCATATACTCCCCACAGCAGAACAGCTGTTACTGCCGCCATCCAGAGAGAAAATTGCCATTTCGAGCATCTTTTAACACCCGCAGGAATCAATGGTGTCTCATTCATCTAATTGCTCCTTGCTATATTGACGTTTAGTGGTGTTCTTTAACATTGTTTCTGATTTTTGCCGGTTCTTCGTGGGTCAGGTAATTATCGCCAGCCCGTTTCACCCAGCTTTTGCTTGTCAGGTAATAGACTTTGGGATTTGTGTTAAGCCGTTCCAGAAGCCGAAATGCCCTGGGGCTGTTTTTTAACTTGTAAACCGCATGATGCTTATTGTTTAGATCGCCAAATGTAATTGCGCCGGTGGGGCAGCCTTCCGCACAGGCGGTCTGGTATTCATTTTCTTCGAGTTCTTCGCGGTTTTCAAGATAGGCTTTATCCCGGGCCAGCTGGTAACGGTGGAAGCAGAATGAACATTTTTCAACAACGCCACGCATCCGGGGTGAAACATTCGGGCTTAAATATTTTTCCATATCCGCCGGCCAGACCGGATCCCACCAGTTGAATTTACGTGCATGATATGGACAGGCAGCCATGCAGTAACGGCAACCGAAGCAACGGGTGTAAATCTGGCTGACAATACCGGTATCATAATCATAGTCCGTGGCAACCGCCGGGCAGACCGAAACGCATGGGGGATGACCTTCATGGGCTCCATCACACTGCATACAGGGCATGGGGATGTAACAGACTTCCGTATTCGGATAGGATTTGTTATTGGTGATTTTATATACCCGTATCCAGTTGATGCTGTCTAATTTGTTTGTTTCATCTGCTTTGAACGGGACATTGTTTTCTGAATAGCAGCCCACCATGCAGGAACCGCAGCCGGTACACTTATCCAGGTCAATGACCATCCCGTATCTTTTTGTGTTTTTATCTTTCATGAAAACCTCGTCGTTGGATTTAAATCAAATATATTACACGACTTTATGAGTATGCTTTTTAGGAATCTATATCCGGATTAATTTGGCCCGGATACCCCATGCCATATCAAGACCGGAACCCGGATCTTCAATGGAGCCAATCAGTGTGTTAACATTGACCCCTTTGTCCGCCAGGTATTCACTGTAGGCGGCATGTCCAAGTCCCCGGGGCATCGCAAGAAGGCCGGGCTTGATTCCGTCATACAAATGGACCAGAACCGTTGCTTCGCCTTTTGGGGTGGTCAGCAATGCCATGGCACCTTCTTTTAACCCCAGTTCTTTAGCTGTCAGCGGATTGATTTCCAGTAAGCCGATTTGTTTTTTCAGCACCGTGTCATCCACTGTTTTGGTCATAAACGGGGCATTTGCCATATACCCGCCGGCCAGACGGATTGAATCATAAGGTGTCAGCACCAGTTTGAATCCCTGCACATCACCTTCAATGGGGACCGGTGTGAAAGACGGCAGCATGGAATTTCCTTTTTGATTTCCCCTGTTACGGGCTGTGGGGTAAAATTCAAATTTGGTAGAGACCGTGTTAAACGTAAATGCCAGCGGTTCCGGAAGGGTGTGATCAATTTCAATGACCCCTTTTTTCTTTAAGTTCCGCCATTGATCTTTTAAGGTTGCTTGCAGGAATTTTTCATAGTCTTTCCAGGGGAATGCATCGGCGATAAAGCCGCCCAATGAATTCGCCAGCTGAATAAATGTGTCACCCACATGGTGTGTGTCATACAATGGTTTGACCACCGGCTTTGCCAGACCGATTACCTGACGGGAAATGCCGACGGTTGCCGGAACATCCTGCATGCGTTCCAGACAGGTATGGTTCGGCAGAATATAATCCGCGTTGCTGGCGGTTTCATCCATGTACGATGAAAAACTGACAATAAACGGAATCCTGTCAAACGCTTTTTTAGTCGCTGCCGTGTCCGGAAGCGTGTACATCGGGTTTGCGTCGGTGACCAGCAAGGCCTGAACCGGAGAATCGTTTTTCGTGGAATTAATGATTTCCGGCAAGCGGTTTAAAAGATACCGTGTGTTGGGAAATTGTTCGCTGCCGGCACCGTCAATGCGTGGTTGCTGCATTCCTTTAGAAGCGATTTCATCAATATTGACTTCAGGCCATTTGGCAAAGTTTGAATCCGGGATTGCGGAAATACCGCCGGGTTTATTGATGTTTCCCACCAGTGCATTGAGCGACTGAACAGCCAGGCTTTCATCAATACTTCCAGGTACATCACCCTGGCCTCGGCCGTTGATGGCGATGGGTTTAGACGCTCTGGCAAATGCTCTGGCCAATAATATGATCTCTGCCTTGTCAATGCCCGTGATCTGCGCAACTTTTTTCGGTGCAAAATTTCTGACCATGGTTGCAAACCCGGCGTGGGTGGTGCCAGTGTCATCAGTCCAGTCGTTAAATCCAAAGGCATAATTTTCAACAAAATTTTTATCGTATAAAGACTCTTTAATAATGACACATGCAAGACCTAATGCAAGAGCCCCTTCCGTACCGGGGTTGATCCCGATCCATTTTGTGGCCTTGGCCGCCGTATCAGACAGGCGGGGTTCAATCTGGATGATTTTTTTGGATTGTTTCCGGCTGCCGTAAAGATTAAACATACGGCCCGGAGACCCCCAGCCGTCTAAGATGCCGCTGCCGAAGCTTAAAACAAAGTCCGCGTTTTCAATATCAAATACGGGTGTTCCCTGTTTGCCCTGTGCCAGATAGATAGCCTGTTCAATGGCGTCCTGAGCGGTGGCAGCCCGGATATAGTTCGGTGAACCGTATGCGGTCATGAAACGGCTGATCAGGTTGGGAATGGTGCCCTGATCCGAACCGGTAATGCAGGCCACCGATTGCGGACGTCCACTGTTCCGAAGTGCGCCCAGCTCTTTAGTCACCGCTGCCAGTGCTTCATCCCAGCTGATTTTTTTCCATTTTCCCTCGCCTCTTTTCCCCTCTCTTTTTAAAGGAGATGTGACACGTGAAGGTCCGTATAAATACTGGAGTCCGGAAATCCCCATGGGACAAAGACTGCCTTTATTTGTCGGGTAGTCCTCTGATCCTTTAATCTTAACCGGGCGATCATTGACCAGGCGGACAGTGATACCGCATCCGCCGGGGCAGAGGGTACAGACGGATTCTTTGTAAGTAACTTCACCGTCTTCCGGAACAGGCGTCCAGGGCCAGTTCTGGGTCCAGATGGCCGTATCATCCATTAATTTCCAGGGGGCCGGTGTCAGCATTGAACCGGCGGCTCCTCCGAGAGCAAGAGCCGTTGCGTATGTCAGAAAGCTTCTTCGATCTATTTTCATGGAATCATCCTCGTAGATATATCAAAAACGATTTAAAACCATTCATCATTTTTAGTAAGATTTATTTGTGGCACTGAAAACATGCCCCTTTATGCCCGGTTTCTTCTTTATGGCACTTGGCGCAGTCATTCATTTTCATGGGCAGGGGCTCACCGGGTTCCGGTTTTCCCAGTCGGGAAATACTGTGACCCCAGATATCTCTGCTGTAGCCGGTCAGTTTGTTTTCCTGATATTCGCGTGTATGCTCCGATGTGCCGATATCACCATGGCAGCTTTCGCAGGACATATCTGCGCCGATGACATGGGCGGAATGGGAGAAGAAAACACAGTCCGGCTGTTTGGAGTGGTTGAGCCAGGGAACTTCGATTCCCGGTGTTACGTATTCATCCACAAATTTAATTTCTTCCGGATCATCGGTCTGCGCTTCTTCATGACAGTCAATGCAGTCGCCCATATTCGGCATTCCGGCAAAACTGCCGTCGTCTCTGAAATAATGACAGGATTCACAGCCATCGTAAACCATGTCTAAGTGAACGGCATGATTGAAGTCGATGGGCTGTTGTTTTTTGGAATAGAGTAACTCCGGAAACAGGATCCAGCCGGAAAGCATACTTCCCACAAAGCCGATCATAAAAAACATGAAAATGGCCCATCCGGATGACTGTGAAGATGGGCTGTCGAGCGCTTCCGATTCGTGATTGACCGGGGTCGGCTCAGTCTCTGGCGCAGCCTCCGGTGTAGCCTCTGATGCAACTGTTTGATTTTGGTCTGTGCTACTCATGTAAACTCCGTCAAATCTATAGAGGTTTGTAATTACACTCGCTTCGACCGTATTTCCCCGAGTGTTTTTGAAATTATTGTGTTGAAAAACGTACCCGTATAAAAAGAATTTCGATATCTATTTTGTAATAATTTGTCAATAAAAATGTAAAACATTCATTCCTATTGATAACTGTGAAGACCCGGCAATAGATTCACCCCGAAATAGGTGAAAATAACGGCGAAAAAGCCGATGCATGATAATATGGCAATCTTTTTTCCTTGCCATCCGCGCATTAATCGTGCATGCAGCAGTGTGGCATAAATCAGCCACGTGATCAAAGACCAGGTCTCTTTCGGATCCCAGCCCCAGTAACGCCCCCATGCCTGATTGGCCCAGACAGCCCCGGTAATAATACCAATGGATAAAAATAAAAACCCGAACATGACCATCTGATGGGTCAGGTCGTCTAAAACGTCAAAATCAGGGATACGGCTGACAATACCAGTGTGTGTCCTGTCACCGGAAGGTTTGATGAGAAACATGATGCTGATACCGAAGGCGATGGCAAACGCGGAGTAACCGACAAAACAGGTCATAACATGAGTGATCAGCCAGTTGCTTTGCAAAGCAGGAATTAACGGCTGGATTGCGTCGTTGACTTTGGGCAAAGAGGCATATGCCATTACCAGCAACGGAATCGGGCTGGCCACCACATTGATGAACCGGAGTTTGTATCTGAAGCCGATGAACAAATGAATCAGCGCGATGGTCATGGCAAAAAAGATCAGGGATTCATAAAGATTGGATAAGGGGGCATGGCCGATCCCCATCTGGTAGGATTCTATCCAGCGCAGAATAATGCCTGTCAGATTTCCCAGTACCGCAACGATCGTAACGGCCGTGGCCATTTTACCGGGCAGCTTTTTTTTGAAAATCCATGAAAAGATATACAGGATTGTCGCCAGGCCATATATAAACGTGATGATGGAAAATATTTGTGAACTTGTCATAGTGTTCCCTTTTATGGACTAAGAGAGTTTTTTAAGTTGATTGGACATGCGTCGGACAACGGCATTCATGCCGGGCCTGTTTTTCCCTGAAATGCCGGCGGCCATTACACTGGTTTTGCCGTCGGTGACCGTGATTTCAATACAGATTTTTTGATGAAACATAAAGAAGGTTACGTAGCATCCGATGATCATAAACAAAAAGCCCGCGTAAACCATTGGCACGCCGGGATCTTTGGTTACCTGAAGGCCGGTATAATATTTAAAATCCGCATTCGCGATGGAAATGACAAAATCTCCTTTGCGCATGACGTCAAAACGGGGAAAATCTGCCGAAATGATGATATGTTCCGGTTCTCCATCCGTGAGAATCAGCTGGCATAAAAAAACGTTTGAAAGGTTAACGCTTCGAAAGGAGAAGCTGGGGCGAAAATCTTCAACAATCAGCGTCCCTGAATTACCCGGCATTTCGATGGGTGTCTTCATGGTCGCCTCCTTATTATATACAAGGCCGGATGCTTTTTCGGTAAACGTGACGGTCAGCTTGCTTGCCGGGAGTTTACCGTAGCTGGATTGAAAAATATTGATGCCTTCATACCGCAACGGGTCATTCACCACGATGTCTTTTTTTACAACTATTTGATCGTCTTTGATAATTGACAGGCTGGACCGGTATTCCTTGGGCATTTGGGAATTTTCATAGCGGGAAAAATCAAAGTCATCGCATTTGATTTCAAAATTAAGCTTGATGTCCGGCTGGTTGTTTCTCAGAGAAATGCTGCTAATCGATTCCCCTTCCGGGATATTCACAAATCCGTCAAATCCGAAGATGGAACCGATCAGGCCGCCGATGACCATGAATATGATGCTTAAATGGACTGCATAAACGCCCAGGCGGGTCCATCGGCCTTTTTCGCCGAAAAGTATATATCCGTTTTCTGATGTCTCGGTTTCTATCATACCGAAACGTTTTGACAGCCAGGGCGCGTAAATATTTTTTAATGCTTCAGCCGATTCTGCATCTGTCCATTCCTGCCGGTTTTTGGCTTTGCGGAACCGGCTGATATTAAAGGATGGCTTTTTCGGGAAAATTACTTTCCAGGTGGAGGACAGCCGGTTGATTGAGCAGACGATAATATTGATGGTCAGAATGCATAGCAGAAACCGGAACCACCATGAATGGTACATATCAAAGATATCCAGCGTATCAAAAATGTTGAACAGGACATCACCGAATTTTCTGTGATACAGTATGGGGCTTTCGTTTTGCGGGATAACAGTACCGATAACCGATGTCATTGCCAGGGACAAAAGAATAACCACTGATAGCTTTACTGACGCAAAAAAGTTCCACAGCTGGTGCATAAAATCGTCAGGATTGGATGATTTAGTCATTATATTAACCTATTATGATTTAATTGAAAAAAGAACCATTATTAATAACAAATAAATTTAACACAGGCAAACAATATCAACATTCTCATGTAAACGGGTGCCGCAGCAGGGTAATATAAATATAAAATATTCAAAAAAACAAATGGTTGTTTTCGGGTGTCGGCTTGGTTGTAAGCAAATCGTGACCGGATAAATGCTATAAATACTAACTGGTTATCTGCTTCGGTTAAGTTAAGTCGTCATTCGACCGGTCGGCACGGTGGCCGACCCTACGAAGATTATCGCAAAACCTCGTAGGGCAAGGCCACCGTGCCTGCCGAAGATTGTA
>JAQIBZ010000522.1 GCA_027858815.1 Desulfobacteraceae bacterium | reverse complement strand
GAAGGTAAAATCATTTCCACTGAAATGATGAAATACACCCAGCGGTTTTTTGATGAAAAAGGAATTAACGTCAAAGTCAAATTTTCATGGGGGGCTACCGAAGCCAAAGTGGTATCCGGTTTAGCTGATGCCATTGTTGAGATTACTGAAACCGAAAGCACCATTAAAGCCCATGGATTGAGGATTATCCATGAGATGATGCAGACCAACACCCAGCTGATTGCCAATCACGATGCCTGGAAAATCCCGGAAAAAAGAGAAAAAATTGAACAAATTGCCCTGCTGTTAAAAGGCGCTCTTCTGGCGGGAAATATGGTGGGACTGAAAATGAATGTACCGAATGACGGCCTGGAAAAGATTGTTTCCCTGTTGCCCAGCCTGCACGCGCCGACGGTGGCGTCTTTGTATCAGTCTGACTGGTTTTCCGTGGAAACGGTTGTCAGCTCAGATACGGTTCGAGACCTGATCCCTAACTTAATGAATCACGGGGCAGAGGGGATTGTTGAGTACCCCTTAAACAAAGTGGTATAATTGATGGCTTCGCAAAAAGTCCAAATTCTGTGTTGCGCTGCATTCTTCGTTTCTTCATGGTACGCTAAGTACAAATCATCACTCAGAATTTGCGCGCCTTGAATTTGAACTTTTTTCATTGCCATCGAAAAGGCAAACTATGATTATTAAATCGGCAGACTTTGTCATCAGCGCCACCCGGCCGGGAAATTATCCGCCGGAAAACTTGCCGGAAATTGCGTTTGCCGGACGGTCCAATGTCGGGAAATCCACGCTGATCAACAAGCTGGTCAACCGGAAACATCTGGTAAAAACAAGTTCCACACCGGGCAGGACACAGCTTCTAAACTTTTTTAACATCAATGATGCGTTTGTTTTTGTCGATCTGCCGGGCTACGGATATGCCAAAGTCCCGGAACGGGTAAAAAAAGACTGGGGCAAAATGATTGAAACCTTTCTTTTTAACCGTTCAACGTTAAGGGGCGTTGTGCTGATCCTTGATATCCGCCGCAACCCGGGAGAAGAGGAAAAAAGCTTTATTGAATGGTTTCACCAGCAGGAGATCCCTGCTGTTCTGGTTCTGACCAAGGCAGACAAACTGTCAAAAACAAAACAGAAAAAACAGATCCAGATCATTGAAAAAGCGCTTTCTGTAAATCCCGAAGAACTGATATGCTTTTCAGCAAAAACACGCCAGGGTCTGGATAATGTTTGGAAGGCCATTGAGTATTGTATTGAAGAATAATAATTTCAGAAGCCGGAGCAAAGCAGGAACGGCGTTATTCAGCCCGTGAAGTAGAAGACTTTAGGATGAAGTGCCGCTTCCTGCATCGCTCCAACTCCTGAAGAATTGTGATATAATATTAAAAAACTCAAAATATCAAATAATCTAAAGACCTGAGGTGACAGATATCAACGAACAATCTGAAAATTTTAAATCCGGATTTACCGCAATCATCGGTGCGCCGAACGTGGGCAAATCAACCCTTTTAAACAACATGATCGGTGAAAAAATTTCGATTACGTCGAGCAAGCCGCAGACCACCCGCAACCGGATTGCCGGGGTATGTCACCAGCCCGGCTTTCAGATTGTATTTTTAGATACCCCGGGCATCCACATGAGCAAAAAACCATTGAACAGTAAAATGGTGGAAGTGGCCATGTCAGCTATCAAAGATGTGGATCTTATCCTGCTGGTAATCGACGCCTCCAACCCGGAACCGGCATCGGAACAGTTGATTTTAAATAAACTCAAAGAAGGCAAAAAACCCCCTGCGATTCTTGCCATTAATAAAGTCGACATCGTAAAAAAACCAAAACTGCTTAATTTAATCAACAAATGGGCAAAGGCCTATGCCTTTGAAGAAATTATCCCGGTGTCTGCCACCGAAGGCACTCAGGTGAATGAATTGCTGGCTACCATGGAAAAAAGACTGCCGGAAGGCCCTCCGTATTTTCCGGATGATATGATCACGGATATGCCGGAACGGTTCATTGTTGCAGAAATGATCCGCGAAAAAGTCTTTGAACTGACCGCCCAGGAAATTCCGTTTTCAACAGCAGTGACCATTGAAGCGTTTGAAGAACTCCCTAAAAAAAACCTTGTCCGCATTCATGCTGCGATTCATATTGAACGAAAATCCCAGAAAGGGATCATTATCGGAAAACAGGGCGCCATGCTCCGTCAGATCGGTGAAGCCGCCCGGCTGGATATTGAGAAAATGGTGGGCACCCGGGTTTTTTTAAAACTCTTTGTCCGGATTGAAAAGAACTGGAGCAAAGATGCCAAGGCCATGAGAAAACTGGGATATTAACTTATTATAAAATGATTCTTTCTTTCCATCCCATTATTGTTGCAGACAAAAATATCCTTTGTGCCGGCCGTGACCCCGGCACTGAAGAACTTGACGCCATAAAACAGGCGGATGCCGTCATCCTGCCCCAGGGATGCAGACAAACGCTGTTTGACATGGCCGCTGCCCATTGTCCCCATGTTTTTCCCGATTATCACGCCAAATTCAAGTTTCCGGATAAAATCGGCCAGACAGATCTGTTTGCGCATTTTGCCCTGCCCTGCCCGCGAACCGAGACATTCTCCTCCCTTGACGATTTATTCCATAAAACAGGCTTCCCTGACCATGCACTAAATTTTGATTACCCTTTTGTTTTTAAATTTAACTGGGGCGGTGAAGGAGACACTGTCATACGAATCGATTCTTTATCCGATTTCGACAAGGTTCTTAAAAAAGCAGCCTCCTGCGAGCGCACCGGACAATTTGGTTTTTTAATTCAGGAATTTATTCAGACAGACAATCGATCCTTAAGAGTTGTGGTTATCGATCAAAAACGAATTTCTTACTGGCGAACGCAACCCGATCCCAATCAATTCGGTACGGCCTTATCACAAGGAGCTGAAATTGATCTGCATTCTGACAAGACCGTGCAGGACACCGGTATAAAATGGGTTGATCAGCTGTGTGAAAAGACCAGAATCAACCTGGCCGGCATTGACCTGATTTTTCCACAGACGTCCGGTACGCCTAATCCGCTATTTCTGGAAATCAATTATTTTTTCGGCAGAAAGGGTCTCGGCGGTTCGGAGCAATATTACGAACTTCTGGAGCAGGGGGTCAGGAACTGGCTGAATAGTTTATGAACGGATTTTCATACATTCCGGATGATGACGAAATCAGACGGGAAAAAAATACGGCCCGGACCCTTCGGGCAACCCAGTGGTGGAAACGAAAATGCGCCAAAGGCATCTGTCATTACTGCAACAAAAAGTTTCCCGCCAAAGAGCTGACCATGGACCATATCGTACCCATCGCCCGGGGCGGTAAAAGCACAAAGGGCAATGTGGTCCCTTGCTGCAAGACCTGTAATACCGATAAAAAATCCAAACTTTTAATGGAATGGGAACCGGTTTAGGGTTCAGACAATTCGGATTAAATGGTTTTCCAAACGATTGCTCCCTTGCCTGCCAGCCTATGCGTAATATTTTTCCTACGCCAATTTAGCCTTGACATCCTGCGAGCAGAAACCCTAATGTAAGATTGAGCATATACTCACACTTAAGGGGGCCCCATGATCGCACTATACATCATTCTAATTCTGATCGCGCTTATTGCACTTATTTTTATAAAAAAAGTATTCCAGCTGAGTAAAGGTAAAAAAGCAGCAGACACGGAACTGGCCGGAATGAAAATCAATAAACTGTCATCGCCCGGGACCGTTAAATCACTCTCAATCCTTCCGCTGGTTGATTATTATTCGGATAACGCAAATTTAAAAACAGAACCCGGTGTTTCTTATCTGGTCTCCGCCGGTGATACAAATATTTTACTGGATATCGGCTTCAATAAAAAAAAGGAGCATCCGTCCCCGCTGCTCCAGAACATGAAAACACTTGGAATATCTGTATCTGATATTGATATGATTTTTTTCAGCCATCTGCATTTAGACCATGTGGGGGGCATGACGGAACAAACAGAAAAAACATTCAGTTTATCCCAGGGCCCTGTTTCCATTCCAAATTTTCCGGTTTATTCACCGATCGGGATCTCTGCCTCCAAATGGAACCCGGGCCCTGAGCCTCAAATAATTAAAGACCCTGTGGTTTTAAAAGAAGGAATCGCCAGCATCGGCGTCATTCCCCGATATTTATTCCTCATGGGATATACCCTGGAAAACGCTTTGGCCATTAACGTTGCAGGTAAAGGAATCGCCCTGATCATCGGCTGCGGTCATCAGACCATTGAACGGATCATCGAACGCGCCCAGGCGCTGTTTGACGAACCGATTTACGCGATTATCGGCGGCCTGCACTATCCGGTCAACGGCGGTCGAATTATGATTGGTCCTCTCAATATCCAGCGTATTGTCGGATCAGACAGACCGCCGTGGATCAGCATTCAGGAGTCTGACGTCAAAAGCGCTATTGAGGCAATCAAAAAAGTATCTCCCAAAATTGTTGCCCTGTCCCCCCATGACAGTTCCGACTGGTGTATTGATCAATTCAAACAGGCATTCGGCGATACTTATGTGGATGTCAACGTCGGACAAAAAATAGAAATCTAAACAGCACCAAAACGAAAA
>JAQIBZ010000515.1 GCA_027858815.1 Desulfobacteraceae bacterium | reverse complement strand
TAATCAAATAATCGACATAAAAATATATTCCGGAGGGAACCCATGAATCTAGAGCTGCAAAATGAATCCGTTACCAACGGAAAAATACCGGAAATTTTACCAGTGCTTCCGTTGTTTGATGTTGTCATGTTCCCGAAAATGGTTCTGTCGCTGATTGTATTACAAAAAGAATCTATCCAGTTAATCGATGAAGCCATGTCAAAAAATCGGATCATCGGCACTGTGGCCTCAAAATTCACAGACCCGAAAACAGACTATAAATCTGATGACCTCTATACCATTGGGTCCAGTGCGGTGATCCTGAAAATGGCAAAAGTGGATGATGATAAAGCGCAGCTTCTCCTTCAGGGACTGGGCAGATTTAAAATAACGGAATATACCTCGGAAAAGCCGTATTTTCAGGCCCGCATCAGTGAGCTTGAAAGTCCCTGGGAAAAAGACAAGGAAATCGAGGCTTTGATGGCCAACCTGATCAATCAGTATCAACGGATCGTCGAACTATCCGCCGGCCTGCCGCCGGAAATCGCATCCATGGCAAAATCCTTAGAAGAGCCGGGTATCCTTGCGGACATGATACCATCCACCATCAATTCCACTACCCAGGAAAAACAGGACATACTTGAAACATTAGATGTTAAAGAACGCCTGAACAAAGTAACGAAAATGGTCAACTACCAGCTGGAAATACTGGAAATGGGAAATAAGATCCAGACCCAGGTAAAAGGCGACATGGACAAACAGCAGCGGGAATATTATCTTCGCCAGCAATTAAAAACCATCCGGGAAGAACTGGGGGAAACAGATGACAGCAGCGTGGAGATTGATGAATACAGAGCAAAGATTACAGAAAAAAACCTCCCGGAAGTAGTCAAAAAAGAAGCGGAACGCGAACTTAACCGGCTTTCCCGGATGCACGCATCCTCTGCCGAATATACGGTTGCCATGACCTATCTTGACTGGATCACCGAACTGCCATGGAACGAGAGTTCAAAAGACAACCTGGATCTTATCAAGGCGCAAAAGATCCTGGACTCAGATCATTACGGCCTGGATAAGGCAAAAAAACGAATTATAGAATATCTGGCAGTCCGAAAACTCAACCCGGCTCTTAAAGGGCCCATATTATGCCTGGTAGGCCCCCCGGGAACCGGGAAAACCTCCCTTGGGCATTCTGTGGCCAATGCTTTGGGCCGAAAATTTATCAGAATCGCTTTGGGCGGTATCCGTGATGAAGCGGAAGTAAGAGGACATCGCCGGACATACGTGGGCGCATTGCCCGGGCGGATTATTCAGGGTATCCGGCGGGCCGGGTCAAACAATCCGGTTTTTATGCTGGATGAAATCGATAAAGTGGGCAGTGATTTTCGCGGCGATCCATCATCCGCCCTTTTGGAAGTTCTGGACCCGGAACAGAATTTTTCATTTGAAGACCATTACTTAGATGTCCCGTTTGACCTCTCCCAGGTGATGTTCATCACAACCGCCAATGTGCTGGATACGATTCCCCATGCACTTCTGGACCGGATGGAAGTCTTGCGACTGTCTGGCTATACGCTGGAAGAAAAAGCCAAAATCGCCTCCCGTTACCTCATTCCCAGGCAACGAGAAGCAAACGGATTGAAATCAGACCATATTTCATTTACCAAAGGGGCCATCAAGCAAATCATCAGCGGTTATACGCTCGAAGCCGGATTAAGAAATCTTGAACGGGAAATCGGCAATGTCTGTCGGGGAGTTGCTGCCAGTATTGCAAAAGAAGAAAAAGAATCCGTCCATATTGACACAAAAAACCTGGCAAAATATCTGGGCCCGATTCGCATCACCAATGAAATGAAAAAACGGGTAGCCACACCGGGTGTTGTGATGGGGCTTGCCTGGACCCAGGCGGGCGGTGATATTCTTTTTATTGAAGCCACAGCTATGCGGGGCAACGGCAGGTTGACATTAACCGGGCAACTGGGCGATGTCATGAAAGAATCAGCCACCGCTGCGTTAAGTTATATTCGGTCCAATGCCGCAGCCATCGGTGTCGAAGATGATTATTTCCAAACCCATGACATTCACATTCATGTGCCGGCCGGCGCGATTCCAAAAGACGGTCCGTCCGCCGGCGTGACCATGCTGACCGCCATCACATCCGTATTGACCGGCACAACCACCCATAAGGACCTGGCAATGACCGGCGAAATTACGTTAAGGGGCCAGGTGATGCCCGTGGGGGGGATTAAAGAAAAAGTTCTGGCGGCCCATAGATCCGGCATCAAAACAATTATTATGCCCAGATTATGCGAAAAAGACTTGCTGGATGTTCCTAAAAAAGTAAAGGCTGCAATTAAATTTCACTTTGTGGATAATATGAAGGATGTTTTAAAAATTGCACTTAATAAGCCGAATTCAGTTAAAAAAAACCATACCGCAAAAAATTAAATCTATTACTGCATTTGTTTTAACCGCAGCCGTTTTTTACGGCTGCGGTACCACCGAACCGGTTGCTCCTGCCGAACCGTCTTCAAACAATGCATATGAGGTGTATGGCAAGGTATACCAGCCGATTGACAGCGCCAACGGATTCAGCCAGCAAGGAGTGGCTTCCTGGTATGGGGAGCAATTTCATGAGAAGAAAACCGCTAATGGTGAAACCTATAACATGTATGCCATGACAGCAGCCCATAAATCCCTGCCGTTCGGCACCATGGTTGAAGTGGTAAATGTCGAAAATAAAAAATCGACCATTGTACGGATCAATGACCGGGGACCTTTCTGTCAAGGTCGAATTATTGATTTGTCCCATAGTGCGGCAAAAAAAATTGATATGATAAAAAAAGGAACCGCAGCTGTTGAAATAACTGCCTTGGGAACAGACGACGAGGTATTAGCAGAGGCCGACAAAACAGGCCCCGACGTCAAATTGGGCGTCAAACCTGACAATGTCTATTTTACCGGTGATTTCACCATTCAGGTGGGATCATTTGGTGATCCGGATAATGCGGAGAAATTAAAAATATCCCTTGAAAAAATTACCAAAGATGTTCACGTTATCCCAGTTGAAAAAAACAACCAGACGTTTTACAGAGTCCGAGTGGGCCGTTTTAACTCTCTTAAGCAGGCTCAGGCAATGGAACAGCACCTGGGGCAAAACGGCTTTGAGAATGTTTACACTGTGGCCTGGGACTTATAGTTTTGCCCAATATATCTCTTGAAGGCACTCTGGAACATGTCACCTTTCATAATGAAGAAAATCATTATACGATTGCCCGTCTGAAAACCGATT
>JAQIBZ010000504.1 GCA_027858815.1 Desulfobacteraceae bacterium | reverse complement strand
TGCATGATTAACTGCAAAAAATCTTCCCCTTTCAGAGTGCGGTATCGTGTATCTCCGGTCTTGCTTTCAATATACTTAAAAGTGACCTGGCCGTTTTGATTGGAAACGATATTTTTTTCGCTGATGACACCCCGGTATAAATATTTGGATAAGTATTTCAGGGCGGTTATTCCGTTGCCCGCATGCCTGCAATCAACAACCCATTTGCCGGGCACGTTTTCAGGGATTGAACGCCCGGCATCTTTTAAAGCCGCCAGAAAGCGCGCGCGAAAAACCTTTGCCAGTGCAAATTCATTAAAAAGGAATTTTCCTTTTTTCTTTTTCCATTGGCGTCTTCGTTCATCAACGCCGCCGCCGGGCACCACGACATGCATATGCGGATGAAAATCAAGTCGCCTGTTATGGGTATGCAAGACCATGGTCATGCCGATTTCCGCTCCCAGATGTTTGGGGTTCAACCCAAAATCCTTCAGCGTGCTGGCAACACAAAGAAAAAAGAGGGAAAACACGATTCTCTGATGGAACCAGGTCAATATCCTTAACTCATAAGGCAATGTAAACGTTGCCAGAAAATAGTGAACCGGCAGTAACTTGGCCTGTTGCCTGTCAATCCACTCGCTGGCTTCATGGTTTTGGCATTTCGGACAACTCCTGTGACCACAGGATAAAGGTCGCCATTCCGCATGATTGCACTTGGGATTGGAACATTGCACATATAGCTCACCGGAATCAGGTGTGCGGCAACGGCAAACAGCATTTATTGCCTTCAATTGACCGGGTAAGGCAGTTTGCTCGTATTTGTCTATAAACGCATCGTAATATTGATTGATAATAGCGGAAAGTTCCATGATCACACCTTCTTTAGATCAACATGCAGCGTGTTGATCAGCGCATTAATGGTGGTCAGGCTGTCTTTTTCTGTAACATCAGTGAGATGTGTATATCTTGAAGTGGTCTCAGGGCTGGAATGACCAAGGATTGCCTGGATATGACGAAGGCTTAAACCGCATTCAAGCAGATGTGTGGCGAACGAATGACGCTTATGCCGAGCTCGGCATAAGCGTTACTATGCCGAGTTCCAGACTATGCCGAGTTGATAATGTAAATATTCAATAAATCAATATTTATTCTTTTGTAAACTCGGCATAGTTTTTATGTCTTTTCCCAAGAAACCCTATTCAAAGGAGAAGACATCATGACCAAATTATTTGCAAATTCCGACTTTCCCCAAGGCATGGACAAAGGCCCTTTGGGCTGCATTATACCTGCCTATGCGGCCTTGCTGTCTCAACAAGGTTACGCCTTACCATCCGCCCATCTTCAGCTTCGTTTCCTCAATGACATGAATCAATGGCTTGACCAAAACCAAATTCAGGTCAGCGATCTCTCCGAGCAACTTATCCATCGGTATATGCGATTACGCCATCAGCGGTTACGCCCAAGGCGTGATGATGCAGCGATATTAGGCAGGCTCGTCAACTTATTGCACGACCACAACCTCCTTCCGAAGAAAAAAGCGATACCACTCGATACTCCATGTAAACAACTTGAAAACGACTATGACCGTTACCTAACTGAAGAACGGGGACTCTCATTATCCACCCGCACCAATTACCGAATTTTCATTCAAAAATTTCTGTCGATGCAGTTTTGTGATAAATCCCCTTGTTTCGCCAATTTGAACGCCTACGACGTTCTCCGGTTTATACGACATCAAGCTAAAATTCTAAAGCCTAAGAGGGCAGGTCTTATGGTCACCGCCCTGCGATCCTTTTTTCGTTACCTACGCCACCGAGGAGATATTACAACAGACCTGGCAGCCTGCATTCCAAGCATTGCGAACTGGCAATTCTCGGCACTGCCGAAGTTCCTTCGACCTGATCAGGTTCAGCAGGTCTTAAGCCAGTGTGACCGCAGGACAGCTTATGGGCGTCGTAACTTTGCGATCCTCCTGTTACTTGCCAGGCTGGGCCTGAGGGCCTGCGAAATCGTCAACCTCACTTTGGATGATATCCATTGGCAGGTAGGCGAAATCTACATTCAAGGAAAAGGTAATAGAACGGCGCTGCTCCCCTTGCCACCAGATGTCGGGCAGGCCATTGCTGATTACCTTCAGAAGGATCGCCCCACTTGTTCCTCCCGCCGT
Organism: Desulfobacteraceae bacterium; assembly: GCA_027858815.1. Classification (GTDB taxonomy): domain Bacteria; phylum Desulfobacterota; class Desulfobacteria; order Desulfobacterales; family Desulfosalsimonadaceae; genus SURF-3. The sequence goes on along the minus strand of JAQIBZ010000504.1, from coordinate 3,493 downwards.
GTTTTCATTCGCATGAGGGCTCCACTCCGTGGATTTGCCAATTCCATAGCCATCTCGAGCATTGTCGCCCGAACCCTTAAAAGGGCCGGAATCGATTCCCCGCATACTGGAGCCCACCTGTTCCGTCACACCCTCGCCACTGAGATGTTGCGTCAAGGGGCTGCGCTTGTCGATATTGCTCTATTGCTTCGGCACAGCAGTATCAACACAACCACTCTGTATGCCAAGGTTGATCTTGCGGCCTTACATCCTCTGGCTCAACCGTGGCCGGGAGGTGCCAAATGACTCACCTTCGAAAAGCTGTAGAAGAATATCTGACAATGCGTCGATCACTTGGATTCAAATTACGGGATATGGGGTATAACCTGCACCATTTTGTATCCTTCATGGAACAGCAGGGGGCCTCCATTATTACCGTTGATTTAGCTCTTCATTGGGCGCAGCAACCTCAGGGCGTCAAGCCGGCGCAATGGGCATCTCGCCTTAGTTTTGTGCGCAGTTTTGCACGCTATTGGAGCGCCATTGATTCCCGAACTGAAATCCCTCCGATGGGCCTTTTGCCATACCGTGCCAAGCGAGCAACACCATACATCTACTCCGATAAAGAGATTGAACAACTTTTAAATGCAGCAAAAAATCTTCCTCCATCAGCAAGTCTGCGCCCCTGGACCTATTACACTCTTTTTGGCTTGCTGGCCGTTACCGGAATGCGAATCAGCGAGGTCATTTGTCTTGAACGCAGTGACGTCGATCTTGATCGGAAACTCTTGACCGTTCGGCTGACCAAGTTTGGCAAATTCCGGCTAATTACCTTACACCAATCCACTGTGGAAAATCTCAAGCAGTATCTTCAGCGACAAGATCAACTTCACCCCCGATCCACCACATCCCGTTTTTTCTTGTCCAATAAAGGTATCCCGCTCACCGACAACATGGTCAGGTGGACTTTCGTCAAAATCTCCTGCCAAATCGGCCTCAGAAAAATCGGGGATAGCAGCGGCCCACGCATCCATGACCTTCGCCACCGTTTTGCAGTGACCACACTGATTAATTGGTATCGGACCGGTGTTAATGTTGAACAACGCCTGCCGGTGCTCTCCACCTATCTGGGACACGCTCATGTGACTGATACCTATTGGTATTTGTCAGCAATCCCGGAACTCTTAGCATTGACAAAGGACCGACTTGAAAAAAGATGGGAGGTGTTATCATGAAAACAATCACTTCGCTGTCCACCTTGCTTCAGTCCTTTTTTACGGACCGTCTGATGAAGCAACGCCAAGCCAGTCCCCATACCATCACCTCTTATCGAGATACATTCCGCTTGCTTCTTAAATTTGCTGATCAACAGCTTAAGAAACCGCCATCTAAACTTGATTTTGAAGATCTCACCGCGCCATTCATTGGGGCTTTTTTGAATCATATCCAGTGCGATCGGCGCAACGGCACTCGCACGCGTAATCTTCGTTTGACGGCAATTCGTTCCTTTTTTCATTATGCTGCGTTTCAAGAACCCAACCGCTCTGCACATATTCAACGTGTTTTGGCTATCCCCAGCAAACGCCAGGACCGCACCTTGATCGATTTCCTCTCCCAGCCGGAAATTGAGGCGCTTTTGGCTGCGCCTGACAAAAACACCTGGGCAGGACGTCGGAATCAGGCACTTCTTATCCTCGCCATCCAGACTGGCCTTCGTCTTTCCGAACTTATTGGCCTCCGCCGATGCGACATCGTCATAACATCAGGTGCCCATGTCCGATGTTATGGTAAAGGGCGTAAAGAGCGTTGCACGCCTCTTACAAAACAGACAGTTGCAGTCATGAAAAACTGGCTCAAAGAAAGAGCGGGAGCGGACGACGATGTTGTTTTCCCCAACGCTCGCGGCACTCGATTTAGTCCGGATGGTGTTCAGTACCTTCTGGCCAAACATGTGAAAACGGCTCAAAAAACATGCCCTTCATTGAAGAACAAACGGGTGTCGCCTCATGTCCTTCGGCATACTGCAGCTATGGAACTTCTTCAGGCCGGGGTAGACCATTCTGTCATCGCTCTGTGGCTTGGTCATGAATCAGCAGAAACTACTATGATCTACTTACAAGCCGATCTGGCTCTCAAAGAAAAAATTTTGGCCAGGATGAAACCACTGGATGTAAAAACCGGTCGCTACCAACCTGGTGATAAACTCCTGCAGTTTTTGAACGCACTTTGAATCACATCAGACTATGCCGAGTTGATAATGGGGAAATCCTTCTTGCACTAAGACAAAATTCGGTTACTCGGCATAGTCTGGAACTCGGCATATTGACGCAGGGAATGGATAGAGACTTTTTTTTTATGCCGCATTCATTGACCACCACTTTCATGGCTTTCTGGGCACCGCCTCTGTCCATGTGTGTTGTAGCCTGTTGAATTGTTTTAAGAGAACCGGTTCCATTGGGAAATAGCAACTTTGGATGACGATGTTTTTTCCAAAGGGCACGCAACCCCTCATAAGCGAGATCCGGTAATGGCACCAGGCGGTCCTTATGTCCTTTACCCCGGCGGATATGGACCCTTTTCATGCCGGCATCGATATCGCGAACCTGAATGGATAATGCTTCTTCTAAACGAAGCCCCATTGAGTAGGTGGTTAACAAAAAAACGCGATAGCGCAGTTTGCGGGTTTTTCCGATGATTTTTTCGATCTCTATTGGGGTGAGAATGTCCGGGATTGTTTTAATTTTGGGTGGTTTTATAATTTTAAACCATTCCCAGTCACGGCCAAGAGTGTGTCGCCAAAAGAATTGCAGGCCGTTTCGGTCTATTTTGATGGTGCTCCACGAATGGGTTTCGACCAGTTCTCCGAAATAAGCTTCGAGCTGATCGAGTGTTAATTGATCCGGACAGCAATCAAAATGATCTCTGATCCGCCGGACAGACCGGGAATAGGCATCAATGGTTTTTTGGGCCTTGCCCTGAAGTTTGAGTATCCTCAGGTGACGTTCGTAGAGTTTGTTAAATCGATTTACTTCTGATTTCTTCATAGTGTATAATCCTCTTATTTATATGTACCTATAATTGGGCACACATAAATAGAGTATACACTATTTATGCTTTTCCGTCGCGTAGCGGCTTCGTTCAACAAACTGGTGCAGCAGACAACAAACGCGGAGTTTGAACTTCTTAACTCTGTTGAAGTATGGGGTCAAATCTTTAGACTTGAATAATTTTTCAAGTTTAAAGATTTGACCCCGAATCCTTTTCAAGTTTAAAGATTTGACCCCGAATCCCTTTGACCCCGAATCCCGTATTTTTTATCAAAGCCTGCAACAGGAGGGCTTTGATGTCATCGAGGCCGCCAATGCTGGCGATGCGTATGAACTGGCAGTGACCCGTCAGGTTGATCTTATACTTTTAGATATTAACATGCTGGAAGTCGACGGGACCGTCCTCTTTGAAGTCGTGCATCTTTTTTGCCAAAAATCAAAAGTTATAGTTACCAGCGTCTATCCGA
>JAQIBZ010000420.1 GCA_027858815.1 Desulfobacteraceae bacterium | reverse complement strand
ACCCTTTGTATCAATAAAATTACTAATCTTTGAAGATTAATTTAATGTTTTTTTGTAGGATTTTGTGTTACAATTAAGATATATAAAACCAATTTATTGTTTTCTCAACCCTAAGTACGTTCACGTCCCGGATATCGGTTAAATGATACTCCACAACATCTGCCTGACCGGTAACGCCCAACACAAATGAACGGATCGGAACACTGAATTCAATTCTTACAGAACCACGGGATTCCCTGCCGTCGGAGTGCACCCGGTCATGCATCACCCGCCCTTCAGCCGTAAACCGGTTCTCAAACCAGAGCTGTTCAATATGAATCAAAGCGCACTGCCACTCGCAAAACATCAGGTGCTGGAGGGCGGAGAGCATGAGCAGGTTGTCTTCTGAGTACATATGAAAAATCCTGAAATTTTTTCAGTAATCGACCAGTTATGTTTTACCGTCCGAGGCAGTTGTTACATTTTTTGCAACAACTGCTTCTCTATCCGACTCACCGGTCTTGCGCCATTTTGCGTTTATGCCAGGAGTCAATCAGTTCTTTTATGCAAAAAGGCATTTCGCTTCCGGAGCGGTTCGAAATCGTATGCTGGAGAGCGGAGAGATTGTCTTCATTCCCGCCGTGCCTCTTGTTTTCTCCGAACCTCGTCTACCAGATCGATCGACGCCTGCCATGCCTGTTGGCAAAATACAGTGAATTCATCCAGATTCCCTGTTTCGGGAAACAGCATGTCCCCGGCCCGGATCTGCCCAAAGGTATGATGATACGCCGACAAAGCATCGATATACGCCTTTCGTTGTTCCCCGGGGATGATAATCGGCGGCAACCCCGCCTTAAGAACCGGAAAATTGGCCACCAGCCTGGCCAGCCGACCGTTGCCGTCGAAAAAAGGATGAATGCGCACAAACGTGGTATGCAGACAAACATAAGCGGAAAGTGCCTGCTGTCGATCTCCTGGCGCTATGTCCCGGCATTTTTCATCAAACAGCTTGAACCAGTCCGTCATCAAAGCCGGTACATCGGCAGGCAATGCGTATTCAAAAATCACCTGCTTGCCGTCAACAACACCCACCGTGGAGTTGGGCTCCTTCTTCCACCCGCCAATCGGTTTGTAAACATCGACAACTATCTCCGTCTGCACGGCCTTGTGCAAGGCGAACAGGTCCGCCCCGGTAAATGGCCGCCCCTGTTCCAGGCACGCGTAAACAAGATCGATGGCCCTGGCATGCCCCACCACCTCCTGATGATCTTTCAGGGGTTTACCGGCAACCGTCAATCCTTCTTCAAGGACAAATGCTGTCTCGCCCAGCGTGAGCGTGTTGCCCTCGATAGCCGTCGATGTGTGTGTCCACAGGTTTCGCAACTGGATAAGCAGGGCCTTTTTTAAATCGTTATCCATGTCTTTTAGAAAGTCGAGCATGATTTCCCCCAATGTATTAAAATCCGTCAATCATTTTTGATGGCGTCGTAAAAAGTCCCATCTACTGCGTTGTAGCGGTTTTTCAGCCTCTCAATATACTACATGTATTATCTTGAGTCTGAAAAACCATTACGCCTTGTATATGGAATTTTTACTTAGCCATCTGAGTTACTTTTTACGAGTTCATCACTTTTGGCATTAAATCATCCAGATTGTTTAGTTTATATCTTCCATCCGGAGTGACCGCCAATGTCTTATGTACCTTTGCGGAAGAATATTGCCCTGATTTGCAGTTATGTTTCCACCAGATATCGGTTAAATGATACGCCACTACATCCGCCCAACCGTTTATCCCCAACATAAAGTAACGGATCGGCACACTGAATTCAATGCGGACGGGACCCCGGGATTCCCTGCCATTGGAATGCACGCGGTCATGCATCACCCGCCCTTCAGCCGTAAACCGGTTTTCAAACCAGAGCTGTTCAATATGAATCAACGGCCTTGATCATCGTTTCGGCCACCTTTTCCTTAGGGTGCGGGGTTTATCCCCGCCCGTTTTCCGTAGAGACCGGTATCCAGAGATGAGAATGACTCACACCTTCGTCATACTTGTTTTTCGGGAGGGCATAAAGCCCTCCCCTACATATGGCCGAAACGATGATCAATGCCGAATCAACGCACACTGCCGCTCGCAAAACAGCAGGTGCTGGAGGGCGGAGAGCATGAGCAGGTCGTCTTCTGAGTACATATGAAAAATCCTGAAACTTTTCAGTATCAGCCTTGAGGAAACCGTAAAAAGTCAAATTCCAACGGCAAAGAAAAAAGCGCCACCAATCGCATAAAATTGGCGAGACGCGCAAGTCCTCAGCAATGATTAGTACTTATTGTACTTTGAAGCAGCTGAGAATGCAGCGCAACAAAGAATTTGGACTTTTTGCGAAGCCGTCAGCCTTCCTCCGAAATAAGGTTCATGATAAGCCGAATCATCAATTCCTTTTGCCCCGGTTCACTGGTGGCCGTCAGAAGGGCAAGCGCCACAAGTGCCTTGTTGCTGAAGCTTTTTTGATCCAACAAGTCATTCTTCTTGAGAAACAACAGGAAAAGAAAAGAGCCGATTCTCTTATTACCATCCGTGAAAGGATGGTCTTTGATTACGAAATAGAGGAGATGGGCCGCTTTTTCCTCAACACCTGGATAAAGATCCTTACCGCCGAATGTTTGTTCCACGGCTCCGATAATTCCGGCAAGCGCATTACCGCGTTCCTGTCCAAAAATTTCACTCGCCTCTTTCCTGCCCATTAATTCTTTTTTTAAGGCGGCAATGGCCTGATGGGTCTTATCAATCTTAAGTCCGGACTTAGTAACGTGTTTTGCCTCCGGAGCCGGCAGATTGTTTTCGTCATATTGCAGAAGAAGCTGCCAGGTCCTTGCATAGCGGTTGACAACGTCCAGGATGGCCAGTCCTTCATCGCTGACAAGGTTGTGACTTTCCAGAGTGCCTGCAAGCAGGCTCAAAACCTGCCGTACCTCTTCCACACCTTTCTCGGCCAATCTGCGCTGATTAAGCGAATAACCACTAACCAGATGGTCTTTTAAAATGGAGGTCGCCCAGATGCGAAACTGCGTGCCGCGTTTAGCATTCACCCGATAACCTACAGCGATAATGACATCTAAATTGTAATAATTCGTCTGGTAAGTTTTACCATCTCCAGCAGTATGTGCAAATTTTGCACATACTGCCTTTTTATCTAATTCTTCACTCCTAAAAATAAATTTAATATGCTTGGTTACAAAAA
>JAQIBZ010000406.1 GCA_027858815.1 Desulfobacteraceae bacterium | reverse complement strand
GATATATTGATTGCCCCAGTTACAGGAAAAAATATTATTGAGGCACTATCTGGTTCCATAGAAGAACATCTTGAAAAATGGTGGCTTAATGCCACATCAACTTAATCAGCTAAAAAAATGAAGGGGACGCAAAAAATAGCGCCCCTGATTTAAAACGAAAACAATTGAGGTTATTATGCTATATCCATTGTTTGATAAAGATTGTGAGTTGGTTTGTTGGATTAAATCCAATGACCACATTTTTGATACAGACATGAATTGGGTCGCCTATATACGCAATGGGCACGCGTGGTCAAGCGAAACTGGTAATTGGCTTGGTCCAGTTAAAGGGTTGCTTCTTCTAAACCAGTCTGGGCAACCAATTGCTTGGAACCCCAAAGAGCAAGTAAAAGGTACAGCTCGTCCTCCAAGGCCTGCAAGGGCTGCCCGCGCAGCAAGGCCTGCTCGCCCGGCACGCCCAGCGAGACCGGCTCGTCCAGCAAGAAGAGCGACTCCTGCGGGTGGTTGGGCAAACGAGTCAATCTTTGCGTGGTTAGGACAATAAATTATCTAACCTCGCTCTTGCAGCGGAGCGTAAAAACCGCGCCCGCTGAAGAGCCCGTTAGCCATCTAAAATGAGGTAATCCAATGATATATCGAATTATTTTTTTAATTTTGATATGCATCTCTTTAGTCAGTGAAGGTTATGCGGAGCAAATACAAAGCATTCCGAAACAAATGTCGGTGGAGAAAATACAGAAATTAGATCAGATTGAAAAGGCAAAAGAATCATTAAAAAAACTCAAGCAATTATCAAACAGCATGACAACAAGGAAATATTCAGATTGTTTCAAAGCCTATGGAGATGAAATTTTTTGTCAGTGTCTCAGTCAAAATCTTCCAATTCCTGTCTCATTTAATCTATACATAAAAATTGTCACAACACCAAAAGATGAATTAGGATACTCAGAATTAAACAAAGAAGACAAACAAATGGTAGATGTAACATTGCAAACTCGTGAAACATGTGTTGGTAATAAATAAAATATGGCTAACAAAGTACGGAGTCTTATTTATGTCTGAAAGTGATTTATATACAGACTATAAAATTTGCGACGCTCTTAAAACCAATGAAAAGTGCTTTCGCCTTCACGAATATAATAAAGGTAATTTCAATGAACTTTTTCATGAACATGTGCCAAAATATCGCATAAGTACCAACAATGCGAATGAGTTCATGAAAACATTGGTTGTGCATCATTCATCATATGGTGATCCAGAGATACTAAGTACATACCTAAACAATCGTGGTAAAAATCCGAGTTTTCTTCAACTTGGTCTTTGGATCACAGAATATCCAGAACCTGGAGTACTGCGAAGATTTTTCTCAAGTGGCAACCTCACTGCGTGGTACGATGAAGTAATCACTCCTTCACAATTCAGGGTTGAGAGTAAGGGCTAACAAATCAATAAACTCTGACTAAAAAAGCGTTGCTTTTTTAGCAGGTTATCTCAAGCGTTATGCTCAACTAAAATTGGATATTAAAAATGTCAGACTCTCAGTGGACCAAACAAGGCGGGACGTTCAGTCACAAAAATGCTTGTAAAGAATTTGGCCTAACAGAAGATGAAATAATTGATGCAATGAAAGCGGGGAAATTACAATACCGTCAGAACTATGCTCATGGTAATCCGTATTTCAGAGTACTCAGAAAAGAAGTTGAGGCATTAGCAAATGAATTACATGGGAATAATGCAGTAGAAGAACAAGAGGTCAAGTTTAAGTTGAAGAAAATAAACAGAGAAATAAATAGCCTTAAGAGAAAACTTTCAGCTTTAGAAAAGCAAAAAGTTGAATTACTTGAAATCCAAAAACATATAAAGGCATAACAATCTGCTGGTAGGGACAGCCAGGGCCTGGCCGATTTGGGAGGCTGCTCGAAAATTACAAATTAATCATTTTTATCAATACCTGTGGAAGCCTTGGCTGCCCCACAGCAGTACGTTCTGCCTTTAAACTTGGAAATTTGATGATATTACCATGCTTATCCGGTTGGCACATACGAACCCCTCCAGCGAAAAACTATAGAAACTGATGGGTCATATTTTCTTTCGTGGCACAGATTGCATGGGTAGTCGTCATTTATTTCCTCCCCGCGCTTGGAAGCGTATCAGTGGCAATGACGCTACGTGGTTTGTCTGTCAATCCGAATCAAAATCCCACGGTTCCTGGTTCGAGTGCTCCCATACGACCCCATACAGATCTTCGTACTTCACTCCTTCTACGTCCATCGCAATACCCAATACTGAGTGAAACCCACTCATCGGGTAGAAGCGCCGGTTGAACCGGAATACGTACTCGTTCAAATACGCTTGAAGATGCTTCGGGCTCACTCCGTGGTGGGTGCCCTGTATCCAAGTCTTCAAGTTCGAGAACACCAAGTGGATCAGTGGTATCTGCTCGCCCTTCTCGGCTTGTAATTCCGCTTTTGTCATCCCTTCTGTCTCGTGTTCGACCATCACAACCTCGTGGTCGAACCACTTCCACAAGTCTACATACCCCATCCAGTCGTCTGTCATGACCGTCCTACCAGCTTCTATGTTCTCGGTGGCGAACTTGGTCAGGGCGACCTTCCCCCGGTTAGGGATCAGTCGCATACGTAACCGTCCTGCATAGCGTCGCTTCTTGTACTCTCCGTCGACAAGGTCTTCCTTCTTACTGATGCGAACCTCGACAGCTCCAACAACGATGACCTTTTCGCCTCTTTTCCATTTCATGTGGGTAAAATTATTCATAGTTAGAATAGTAATATCTATGAAATTGGCAACCATTATCTTGATTCCCTTGGATTTCAAGCATGAAAATGATAAAAGCCAAT
>JAQIBZ010000401.1 GCA_027858815.1 Desulfobacteraceae bacterium | reverse complement strand
AAAAGGGGAAATATTATCTCAGGCAGAATTCACGATAACCCCATAAGGATCGGAGGGGATGTTGTTTGGTCGATTCAGGGATATCCCGTTACTCATTCTGTGGGTGATGTCTGCGCCATCCAGGATGTTGTGGGCGGGTTTACCGGAGAATCCGAGATAGTGATGACGGTTTTACGGGAAGGGAAAATAGTGGAACTATCCAACCGCAATTGATTTATATCCATCGGTTTGATTTTTTTAAATAACTTAGAATAGTTGGACTTGATTTTTAATGTGGCGTGCGTTATATTTAATTAAATTAAAATTCAAAATTAATGTGCTAATAAATATTGAGTTGCCCTGAAAACAAGACAATCCAAATGAATGCAGGAATTCTTGTGTTTTAAGCCCTTGACCGGGTTCAGGATTGGCTGTTTGTGTCGGTGCAAATCAGGATTTTTTTGAAACGGAGGTCATTATCATGGGACAACGTATTGATCGTAGAACACATAAACGATTTAAAGTACGCGAAGAATCATTTGCCTTTATTGAGAATGACTCTAAAATTTTATGTAAGATCAAAAACATCAGCCGGAGTGGGGTTTCTTTGGTGACCATTGCCAATGCGGAACATATTCCTGAAATATTTGATACGGATATTTTTGTGACCGGCCGGGTTTTTTATTTAAAAGATGTTCCGTCAAAAAAAGTTTCAGAATCTCATTTAGATACTAAAAGCCTTTTTTCTACATTTGTTAAAAGTCGGGTGGGTATTGAATTCGGTGACTTAGACAAAGAACAGGCATCTTTATTGGAAGTTTTTTTAAAGAATCATGCCACCATTGAGGATGTCTCAGAGCTATAGCCGATCAGAGTTTGATGAGTCCGGAAACAACAATATCTTCCACCGGCATTTCACGCGTGTTTGCCTGCTGAATATAAAATTCCCGTAACACCGATTTCTTATCTGAATCCAACTGCTTAACTCATTTCCAGGTATAAATTTCATCAAAATAACGGCGGTTGTAGAGTCCTGTCAGGCCGTCGGTAATGCTCAGTGTCTCCAGAAGTTTATTGGTCTGCTGAAGGTCGGTGGTTCTTTCATGGACTCTTTGTTCAAGCATTTCAATTTGACTGGCGGGCACGGTGGCCCGCCCTACGGCAACACGCATCGTAGGGTCGGCCACCGTGCCGACCGTCAATGCGTCAACAGGCCCATGGTTATGGGCTTTGCGGTCAGAACAAATTTACCCTGCCCGTTCTCAGTCTCTCTCTTTTGATATAACAATAGGCATTTAACAATCAGCCGGCCGGCGTTATTAAAACGACGGCCGGCGTTATTGTTCTAAAAAATGTAACCGCCCTCATTAAATTTTCTGGCCTTGATCATCGTTTCGGCCATTTTCGTGATCAAAAAGGTTTGTTACAAGATGCGGCTTCCAGGCGCATTGCCTACACGGCTGGAAGCCGCTTCTACTATGAAAAATTTTCCAGTGGCCGAAACGATGACCATGGCCAATTTTCATTTGGGGGATGTCCGTCACTATCGACGACAAAAATAAATTTGTGAACTTTATTTTTTATCTCCGTCGAAAATCAATCCATCATTAATTATATTCAACATATTGTGTGTCACCAACGTATAAAATATTACGTAAAGTTATAAAACGCTAATCTTATGTTTGTGCTTGTCAAAACCATCCAAATCCATTATGATTTTATCAATTATAGTCATGTGATTTACTTCGCAAAATCTGTTTAAGACAAAATTTAATGGTAATAAAAAGCTAAAAAAATGAATCCGCTTCTTAAAAAAAATCTAAAAAAAATCAGAACTTATTGCCAGCAACAGGACGTTGAAAAATTATATGCATTCGGTTCCGCAACAAAGGATCATTTTTCCGAAAACAGCGATGTTGACTTGATCGTTAAATTCAAAAATCTTTCTATTGACCAATATGTGGATAATTATTTTGAATTACACGAAATATTGGAAAAATTGTTTAATCGCAAAGTTGATTTGATGACGGAAAATTCACTATCAAATCCATATTTTATAAAAAAAGTGAATCAAACGAAGAAACTGATTTATGAAGAATGAAGGCTTTAGCCATCGTTTCGGCCAGCACAATGTCATTCCGGCATGTTTTTAGCCGGAATCTATGTTCGGATATAGCACATAACTGGATTCCCGATAGAAGCATTCGGGAATGACAAATCTGCTTTGGCCGAAACGATGATCAAGGCCAGAATGAAATAAAAAAGCTACTATTTGATATCAATGAAGC
>JAQIBZ010000260.1 GCA_027858815.1 Desulfobacteraceae bacterium | reverse complement strand
AAAATCATCATCCCTGCCCAACCCGCCGTCTGACGCCTCTCATTTTTTTTAATCCAGAACAAAAAAATCTTTGATTGTATTTTTATCCCATCTTTGACATTAAAGTGCTTTTAATATTTATTTAATTATTCGATATTTTTTTATCAGGGGGGAATACTGTGATTTCTTTTTTTCGGGATATCTGGATTTTATCGAGAAATATTTATTATGTTTTGGCATTTTCTGTAATCACCATCTATCATGTTTGTCGTGGTCAATATAACCGGGCCGTGACCACAAAAGGTGCCCGCGATTTTTACGCAGCCAACACACTAAATTCCGTTCTGACATATGATGTCATTAATCCGGAAAATGCCGTCTATAAGGAAGGACGCAGCCATATCCTGATGAGCAATCACCGCAGTCACTACGACATCCCCCTGATTATGCATGCTCTGCCCGGGGACATCCGCTTTATAGCCAAACGGGAATTGCTTCGGGTACCGATTTGGGGCCGGGCCAGTTGGGTCGGAGAATGCATCTTCGTAGACCGAAAAAATCATGAACAGGCGCTCAAGGACATGGCCGTTGCAAAAAGAAAAATGGAAGACGGCCTGATCCTGTGGATCGCCCCGGAAGGCACACGTTCACGAAGCGGAAAATTAAATCCGTTTAAAAAAGGCGGTTTTATGATGGCGCTACAGACCAACGCGATTATCATTCCCATCGGCGTCCGGGGCACGGAAAAAGTTCTGCCTGCAGACACCTGGCGAACCAAACTCGGTGAGCATGTGAAAGTTCATATCGGCAAACCCATTGATACGGCGACCTATTCCATTGAAGACCGGGATGCATTAATGGAAAGGGTCAAAGAAGAAATAAGCGTGCTGGGAAATTACGAAGCAGAATAATCCAATACGATAGAATCTGATCATTTTCAAAGGCAGCAATGAATCAACCCCTTGACCCCAAAAAATTCGGCCTTCATCCTTCAATAAAAATTGAACAGTCTGATAACACCCACTTTGTCATCCGCATTGAACGAAAAAGCCGTATTATCATGAAAGACGGAGAAAAAATTTTAGATAAGGTTTCAACAATTAAAGCATCTATTCCGGATGCAGTGGTTTCTGTTGCCACTGCGGCGCCGGTATGCAGTAAAACATTATTGTTTCTTGCTGATCATGGAATTGGTATTGAGTACTCATAGTTGATCAAAACCAAAAATCATACTATTAATAGTGTATGAAATTCGGCTGATGAAAGATGGCCTGGCTCACATGAAATGAGCTTAATGCAAGGAGGATGTGATGGATTCAATGAGTTTAAATGAAATTATTGATTTTTTTAATCGATTTATCTTTTATCATCCATACATTTCAATGGGTATTGCTGCCTGCCTGGGTATTCTGGTATATATCAAACCCAAGGAAGTTTTGAAGCTGATATTAATTTTTCTTGGAATTTGCGCGGTGGGCTACATTCTTTATTATATATGGGGTGCCTTCCAAGCCGGCTATTTGCACAAAGGGGAAATGATAAATAAAAGTCTATGATACAAGAATATATCCAATCCACACCAACAATTGATTTCAATCATCCGGCGGTACAGGAATTTGTTAACAAACATTCAGGCAATGATAATAACCCCGTAAAACAGGCTGTCAGCTTATATTATGCAGTCCGTGACGGCATCCGCTATGACCCCTATTCCATCGACCTCACCGTTGAAGGACTCCGGGCCAGCACAACGATTATCAATGGCCGCGGGTGGTGCGTTGCCAAAGCCATCCTTCTGGCTGCGTGCTGCCGCAGCCTGAATATTCCGGCACGTCTCGGCTATGCGGATATCCGCAATCATCTTTCTACAAAACGAATGCGCGAACAGATGAAAACCGATGTATTTTACTGGCACGGGTATACGTCCATCTATTTGAACGGCAAATGGATCAAAGCGACCCCTGCCTTTAATATTGAGCTGTGCCGTAAATTCAACCTCAAGGCGCTGGATTTTGACGGAACCGGCGATTCGATCTACCACCCGTTTGACTTAAGCGGCAACCGGCACATGGAATATCTGTATGACCGCGGGGACTTTGATGATGTTCCCATTGATTCCATCATTGCGACGTTTCAAAAAGAATATGTTTTTGATGACTTGCCTGAAAAAACGGATTTTGAAAAAGATGTGGAGAATGAGGTTAGCGGTTAACGAAAAAACCCTGTCCCAAAACATATACGAACGGAGCAATTTTCTCCTTCTGATGCCCCCGGGGTTCGATACTCCTTTGGGTATCACGACTCAGATCTTCGGTATACAATAAAGTGGCAGAGCATATTTTTTTTACAAGAAATGAAAATAAGTTCCGAAACGATAAAATCTGTATCAAACGATAGTCTATTAACGCTTCTATTCCATTTTTATCATAGTGATCCATTTAACCTTGGAACATCCGGACAAATAATCCTATCTGGACGCCTTCTCCTCCCGGTAACTATTTTAACCGAACCGATTGTTAACTTATTGCAAGAACTTTTAAAACAATTGACTTTTTGAATAGATACCAATATTCTACTATAGAATTGAATGGTCTTCTCGTCAGAATACCAATTCCTTTGGTTATCAAAAGCTATTAATTTGTTATTATACAAAAAAGGGGACATCAAAAAAAGCGTTCCCAGTTTTAGGGAGGGTTACAGTGCGTGATATAAATTATACCAAAATAGTCTTCATCTTTTTAGCCATGATATTTTTGAGCTGTTTTCTGACAAGCTGTAATGACGACGACAGTAAATCCGACAAAAATAACAGCCATGAAGGGACCTGGTATAGGGATGCCGATGGTGATGGGTTTGGCGATCCGGAATCGACATTGACCCAGACAGCTCAAATTTCGGGTTATCTCGACAGTTCAGGCGACTGTGATGACTATGACGCCACCGTATACCCGGATGCCCCTGAACTATGCGATGGCAAGGACAACAATTGCAACGGTACAGTCGATGAAAACGCCTGCGAACCTTATAGCCAAAAACTCTACGGCCGGATAAGCAACTTCAATAATGCAAAGGCATATATTACTGAAGAATCTTATTTACAGTTAGTACCATATCCCGCCTATGGCCAAATGCTTTTCACTACCGATACTCAGGGGAGACGGGTCTACACCTCTGATCTTGCAGTTATCAATATGCCGTCTGACGGCGCGTTTGTTTTTGAAACATTCGGTTTGATTCCCGGACAATACGTTATCGCGGCACAACTCGTTGAACCCTACGATCCGGCAAGTAAAATGAGCCCTGTTCTGGCATCGGCGGAAAACCAGCCGAAGATCATTGTTATCCCGGAAAATGGGAGCACGTCTTTTGAAGTCGATCTTGGAAATGTGATCTTACCTTTGCCGGCAGCGGTTGTCGAAACCCAGGCAGGTCCGGATATGCCAACCGGCATATCCGCCTCAGACGGTGATTTCGAGGATAAGATCCGTGTGACATGGAATGCGTCTCCGGACATCACCTCGTATGAAGTGTACCGGGCCGATTCATTTTCCGGTCAAAAAAGCATGGTTACCTCCACCACAGCGACTGTCTATGATGATACATCCCTGCCGTGTGGTGAGGATTATTATTACTGGGTCAAAGCCGTCAACGCATCCGGGAGCAGTGATTTATTTTATAGTGACCTGGGATTTGTCCGTTGTCCGCTCGCGCCGGGCACGACCGGCGATGGTAATGAAGACCCTGCTGCCGAACCCGGAGACCCGGTTGAGGATCCTGAAAATCCGGTTAATAAGCCGGTAATTCTGGACGCACCCACTGGGGCCGATGCTTCAGACGGCACGTTTGCTGACAAAATTCAAATCACATGGAATGCCTCGCCAAGCGCCAGTTCCTATGATGTGTATCGCTGTCTAACATGCTGCAGCACAAAAGTAAAAATAGGATCTTCCGACACCACGGCCTATGATGATTTTGATGTTGTGGCCTATCAACCTTACGTTTATATGGCCCAGCAATCTTTAACCCAGCAATCTTACTTTTACTGGATCAAAGCAAATAATGCAAACGGCGTGAGTGAATTCAGCGAGCCGGATACCGGTTACATTATGATCAAGCCACCCCCCCCGACAGGAGTCAGGGCATCGGACGGCCAATATTGGGATGAGATACACATTACATGGGCCCTTACACCTACGGCAAGTTCTTATGAAGTATACAGATCTGACTGGGGGAGCGAAACGAAAACAATAATCGGAACGACCAGCAACAGCATCTTTATTGATACTGAGGTTGAACCCAGTACACATTTGGTGAGAACCTATATCTATAGGGTCAAGGCCGTCAATGCGGCCGGGATAAGTGATTTCAGTGATTCTGATTCAGGATTTGTATACCGAACTCTCCGTGATCCGGTATGGGTTAGAGCCACCAATGGCACACTCAACGGCTGTGTGGAGATAAAGTGGGTCTCTGTCACCGGGGCCAGCAAATATGATATTTATCGGGCCTATGCATTGGATGGAGAAAAAACAAAAATAGCGACCGTCAACCAGCCCACTGTTTTATACCGGGATTCGACCACGACGTGTCCCACAATTTATTATTACTGGGTCAAATCAGTGGATGCAAAAGGTCACACAGATAGGACATTCAGCCTGCACGATATTGGTTACTGCGTCGCCGAATAGCAAGACATTAAAGGCAAAAGACAGAAAAACCCGGCCCATCAGCTGGGTTTTTCTGCGTAAATCACAAACCGAACAGCGTCCCCTTAATGAAGAATATCCATTTGCGTCAATCATAATATCAAAAATATTTCTGTTAGAGTAAAAAAGAGCCAGGCTTCCATTCCCTTAGCCCATCTTTTTGAGTAAAAA
>JAQIBZ010000239.1 GCA_027858815.1 Desulfobacteraceae bacterium | reverse complement strand
GAATCACCCTGCAATCGAAAGGCAACCCATTTTCCATGGGTGCCACAAATTTCTTTCCAGTCCCTTAAATCAACTGAATCCTCCTGCTTCCAACCAGCAAGAAATGCTTTAGCGGCAAGCACACCTTCATCGTTAGATTCTACACAAACCTCATCAATTAGTTTTTTAAATGATTGATGATGCACGTCTTTTTTCGATTTTCCTGACATCCCAAAAATATAGTCTGACTTATCAACCATAAAATTTGGCATAGTCGAAGCATTTCCAGAACGAACATTCACCTGATTGGTATAGGGTACAACCGATTTTCTAAAATCAAAGGTATTCGCTTTGATTTTTATTCGCAGATCTTCGGGTTGCCCAACAAGATTCCCTTCTTTGTCGATGGTAATAACAAAACCGATATCTTCATCGCTAAATCCGTAGGGCGGTATTCCATCCATTTTTGCGTGACGGTCATACAAGGCAATTAACGACTGAAAGATCATGAAACCACCTCCTGACGGCAATCAATAACTCCATCCTGCATGACTGCCCGGAAAAAATGCGGGGTCATATCATTGGCAAAATCAATATCGTGTAACATGAATCCCAAATCCTGTTCTCCGGAAAATGATGGCTGAGGAATATCATCACACCACTCGAAGTTGACCGGAAACTCACGGCATCCGAAATAGGGACGGTGAAAACACTGACCCTTTTTTGCTCGCCGTTCAAAGATTGCCAGATGTTTACCCGGATCAATATCTTCGCTTTCTGCTAATTCAAAATGGGCTTCAATGACATATTCAACATCTCGCAAGACCATGGATGCCCGCTGTTGTCGTGTCTTGGGATCATCAGCAAAAATACAAACAAGTTTTTCTCCCTGCATGTCTGTATTGTTGATTGACGCCCGTTTTGCAACTTCGTTACGTCGAATATTTTCAAAACGAACCGGCTGCAACACATGGATTCGATCAATCACCCAACGAATTGCTGGCTTCCAATAAATGGCTTCCAAAATTCCACGAGCGGCAGAAGGCGTCATCACATCGTAGGAAACCCGTTCCACCTTCATTTCCGGGCGGGTAAATAACGCATAATCCCCCCACACCCTCAACTTTATTCCATAACTCATTCTCACACCTCCTCTCTTTATCCAAAAAATGCGATTCCGGTCGGTGGGCTGCACTTAAGCCCGGTGTCAACAGAATACAGTTCTTCCGAACGTAACACCCAAACCCCCGGCGACGGATTTTCCAACCAATTTTTTATTTCTTCAAACTGATAAGAATATATCTGAACGCTAAACTGCTGGAGTTTTCTGAAAATCCCGCCCTTATGTTCCGCAAATTCAAGTGCACGTATCAATTCGACAGCATTCTCTTCCAGAGCAACAACAACGGGAATGGTTGCCGATTTAATCATTTGGAATTTTGCGATATCCTTAAATTGAATATTCCCCGATTGTGCTATTCGACACAGATTCCCAATCATACCATCTTCATCCATCCGCTGTTCATTCTTCCAGAAAAAATCTGCAAAATATTCCTGCACACATTCAGGGGCAGTGAGCTTTCCTTTAAATGGCTCGAACAGCTTGGCAGCCGATTGCGCGGCCTGCCGAAAGAAGGAACAGCCGGATTCTTCCGGAAACTCAAAAACCGACACCTTACATGGCGACTCACTCAACCCATTGCGGTTACACCGGCCTGCCGCCTGTGCAATGCTATCAATTCCTGCTACCGCCCGAAACACACAGGGAAAATCCACATCAACCCCTGCTTCGATCAATTGGGTGCTGACCACCCGGCACGGTTGTTTATTTTTTACTGATAATCTAACTCTGATCTCATCCAGTTTTTTTGTCCGATGAGCCGGGTACATCAAGGCACTCAAATGGATATTTTCCTCAGACTCGGGTAAAGCGTTAAAAATATCCAGAGCCTGTTGCCGAGTATTGACGATACACAGCACCTGCTCCTGTTCCAACAGTTGTTTTGCAACATCCTGTTCGCTGAGTTCACCGATGAAAACCTCTTCCGTCCGTTTTAAGGTGGCAAAGAGCGCAGAAACATCCTGAATGATTTCTCTGACATTTTTTAAACCGGCTTTGAATTGTTCTGAAAAATTAATGGCCGGCTGGGTTGCCGTACACAGCACCGAAGTAACACCATAGTTCAGCGACAACTCTTTTATAACCTCAAGACACGGCTGTAACTTCTCAACCGGAATGGCCTGAACTTCATCAAAGATAATGATACTCTCCGCAACATTGTGCAGTTTCCGGCATTTTGAAGTTTTATTCGCGTAAAAAGAATTAAAAAAATGAACATTGGTTGTTACCACGACCGGAGCATCCCAGTTTTCGATAGCCAGCCGGGTTTTCCAATCCGAATCATCAGGGAGAAAGTTGCAGTGATGTTCCAAGACAGCATCATTACCGAGCATATCGCGAAACACCTTGGCATTCTGCTCAATGATACTGGTAAAGGGGATGACATAAATGATCCGCCGATTTTCCGGCTTCTTGTTATGATTCAAGGCAAAGGCCAGCGATGCCAGAGTCTTGCCCCCTCCGGTCGGCACCGTCAGGGAAAACAACCCAGGTTCCAGTTCCCCCGCCTGTAAGCAATCCTGAAGGACGCGCTCTCGCTGGACATTCACTTTTGTTGTTTGATCCGCTCCATCACGCAGAACATTATAGTTTGACCAAAACCTTTCGTGAAGTGTATCTATTTCCGGATAGCTTGAACGCCATCCAGATCTCTTCTTGTCTAAAAAAGCTTCTGTATCAAGAAAATCCGCATCTACCAGACAGGAAAAAAGCATTCGCACAAAAAATTGAAACTGGAAACCTAATCGCTCTGTATCGGGAGAAAAAGGGAAATCAACTGGAAAGCTTGGAACAGATAGAGGGATTTTAACTTCTGGGAATTGTTGTTGAAGCCTTACTTTCAAGGCCGACGAGCCTGAATCATCCCAATTCGGCAAACCTCCATGATGACCGGCAATACAATAAGCCAGCAGCTTTCCCGATTCTGCGGAATGTTTATGGAGACACTGTGCACCAACAGTAGCATGGGTTGGATGGCCCTCGTAATCCTTTGCAAATTCGTCGATAATATTATTCACCTGTCGCAGATATGCCTGCCAGGGTCTGGTACCTTTACCAAGGTCATGGTTTCTGCCTAATATGGAACCCCATTCTGGTGCACCGAAACAATCAGCAAATTCCGCGGTCATTTCTGCAACGTTTTTTAAATGCTGTTCAAGCGGCTGCCAATTTTCAGGAGGCTCATTTTCAATACTGTGCGCGTAATATTTATCTAACATTAAAAAACTCTCCCTGAATTTATCTATTAATAAACCCCACCCATGACAAAAGCGGTCCTAAGTGAATCTTTTTTTTACTTTTCCCCCAAAATCTCCTTCAGTTCCTCTTCAATCTCCTTTTTCATCCCCTCCGGTTCCAGCAGCCGCGCTTCTTTTCCAAACGACATGACCCAGCGTTTGACATCCCGATATCCGGAAGTGGTCATGGTCAGAATGATGGAGCCGTCAGGATTGTCAGTGATGTGCTGGTTTTCAGCCCAGGTCTTTTCCCTGATGTATCGGGCTTCGTTTTGGCTGAAGCGGATTTTCACGGTGACAGGTTCGCCGTGGGTCAGGTCAAAAGCGGAATTCAATTTTTCAACAGGATCAAAATTGCCGGGATATTCGATATCGCAATTGAGCGGTTTAATGCTTTTGATCCGTTCCACCGCATAACTGTGGACAATTTTGTCTTTAATCTTTACTGCAAAAACATACAGCCCCCCGTTGTTTTCATAAAAATGCAAGGGGCCGATTTCCTTTTCCTCGATTTCGTCCTTATAAAATGC
>JAQIBZ010000209.1 GCA_027858815.1 Desulfobacteraceae bacterium | reverse complement strand
TGTCGCTTCAGCAATGCGTTTGAGATTGCAGTTGTGGGTGCCGAAAAGTTCATTGGCAACATGGATATCTGAAAAAGTCAGCTCTGAGCTGGTATGTTCCTGATAGGTATTCATTATATGAATTAGTCAGTTTAACCATTTTATATGTTTAAAGTGGATAACGGGTTTTGTTTCTCGTAATCTACAATGGATATTTTGTAAAAAACAAGAATTATCTTGGCGCCCATTCTGGACTTTGATAATTATTAAGGTATTGATATGTTAATAATTTTTTCTGGAACTCTGCGGGACTTTGTGACTGTTGTGCCGCCAAGGATCATAATCTCAAAAAGATAAAAGATGGCCTATCGATCATTGTGAAAGGCAATACATTTATTGGCGTTTTCCTTCCGTACTTTTTGTCGGAGCTTCCTGATGCCTGTGTTCATGTCTGCGTCTTCAAGCTTTTCCTGCTGGATCATCCAGTCGCGGAAGGCACTGGTGAACGCCATGGTCAAAATGGTGAGATAGGCATGAACCAGAAAATCGGCCCTCTAATTTCGGTGTTGTTTTTGTCCTCCCTGTCTGCTGAATATTTATCAAGACTTCGCCGATTTATGCCTTGCTTGATTTCACGGCCATTAAATCCCGCAAGATGCATAAGCGATTGATATTGCAATAAAACAGGTCCGATATGATAAAAAAAGTTCAACCCTGCCACAATGCGTAGTAAATAGATGAGAATAACCGCAGCAAATTAAACAGGGCTCTGCCGTTTGCGATGAGGTCGCGGGGCAAGCTGTTCAATAATTTTCATGATCCCGAGTTCACGCAGGAAGCAAAAAAAATCATCGAATAAGCTGGCATCGCCAAGCCCATATACTTCATGAATTTCCTGTTCATTAGCGAGTTCCTCCGCGATTACGGCCTGGTCTCTTTTGGCGGTATGCCAGGTACGTCTTTGGAATATAGTTTCTGATGCGTTTTTGATAATATACATGCCTTCAGCATACAGTATAAAAAGCTGCTCGTCAAAAGCTGTTTTGCTATATAATGATTGATATCATTATAGAAAATGGCTGCTCATTTTTGCTACGTTGGCATTTTTCGGGAGGTGGATGGGGAGAGTAGGTTCGGTCCATGCCTATCCGGATGTTGCACACAGCTTTTTTTTGGTAATATAACCCAAAGAGGGAGGCAAAATGCAACACGGATAATCAGATGTCGATGTGATGAACCTAAAGGCATGGAGATAATTTTGTCTACACCGAGGTCTCTACCTGAATTTCAACGATTATTCCCCAACGAGGAGGAGTGCTCAGCCTACCTTTACTCCGTGCGCTTTCCTTGTCACATCTCTGACTCTCGGCGTCTGCACTTCAGTTTCAAAAAATGCTCGGGATCAAACGCTGCGAGATTGCGTTTAGTCTGCTGCATAAATTGCGTGCTGCAATGGTTCGGCCAGCGGCCGCAATATCAGGGAGGGCATGGGAGTAACGTCCTCTCTGGCCGGTTGCGACTCCAAATCATTCCAAACCGCACGCAAGAAGCACTGGAGACTTTCGTCTTGGAGAACGTACGGCCAGGAACTGAAGTGCGAACGGACGGTTGGACTGGTTATGCGAATTTAAAAAAAATTAGGCTACAAACACGTACCAGTGGCCGTACAAGGTGATCAGGATAAGATTGACCAAGCTGTAAACTTTAATAACTTGAAATTATATGCATAATTTACAACTTGAGCGAAGTAGATAACCAGAAAAAAATTAAGGGTTTATTTCGAATATCCAGTTGACATTTTTTTTGTAATATATTATAAAATTCAGACCTCTGTACAGAAGCCTCATATTGGACTTTTTTTTTGGACAAATTTGAATCGATTTCTGACCCCCAAACTTGGCAAAAGCATCATTTTATGATGAAATTTGGGTGGGATGTGAAAATCAAGTGTCCAATTTTTCTGGAAAATCGATATGATACATTAAAAATACAGCACCTTATAGTATATTTCTGAATTTACTATTCCGAGGTCTGAAGTTAGAAGGAGTAAAACAAATGACAAGAATCAAACAATTTATGCTCAATTTATTTATAGCGACATGCTGCTGCCTGATGGTGTCGGGTGCTGCTATGGCTAAGAAGCCCGTCAAGACGGGCTCCCTTAACGTCATCATCAGCCCCCAGGGCGCAATAGATGCCGGTGCGCAATGGAAACTTACCACCGAAAGCACATGGCATGACAGCGGGTATACCGAATACGATATTTTAGCCGGTTCCTATATTGTTGAATACCTTTCAGTGAGCGGCTGGAACGCTCCGGGTAACCAGGAGGTA
>JAQIBZ010000208.1 GCA_027858815.1 Desulfobacteraceae bacterium | reverse complement strand
CCAATGATGATTTGGTTAAATTCTTAATCGTAATCTTTCTCGTAATCATAATCTTTTGGGCGAAAGTCTGTATCAAAAGACAGATTAAGATTATGATGATGATTAAGATTATGAAAATGGAGTATTGGTATCATCAATTCAGTAGACCATGCCCTCTGGGCTTAATCCAATGCCTGGCCCTTTGGGTCAGGATTTTTACTTTTCTTGATGGGCAAGAAAAGTAACAAAAGAACCCACCCTGCGCTGCGGTAATCCCTGAACCGAAGGTTTCCGTGGCGGGGTCAAAAACTCGCTGAAAAATAAGAAATTCCAATAATTTCACAGTCGACCCCGTTTGCCTAACAGGCAAATTCTCTGGCATTACCCGCTCAAACAATTTGACTCCGTCTTCCACGGAAAACTTCGTTTCAGGGCCGCATCGCAATGGGAAAACCCTCCGGCGAGAGATTTCTATTTACGTATTTATGTTGTTGGGCCTTACGCAGCCGGTCTTGTTTCCGGCGATTATTTTTGCTAAACTCCATAAATGTTATCAGGATTCACGGAGAAAGTACTTTCCGATATATTGCCGTTTCGTCTGATAAGATCAAGGTTATGCCGGACGTAAAACTTAATAATAACAAAGGAAATTTCATGAATTATGAAAACATTATCGTTGAAATCGGAGATGATTTTGTCGCTGAAATAACACTGAATCGTCCGGGCAGCCTCAACACGTTCAATATCCCGCTGGCAAAGGAACTCGATCATGCATTTTATGAGCTTGACAACGATAATCAGGCGCGGGTGATTATCCTGAAAGGGGCGGGCAAGGCATTTTGTGCGGGTATTGATATCAGTGCGTTTCTGGAAAAACGAAGTCCTGAATGGAAACTGAAATAAAAGAGAAATTGTTTGAAAAATCAAAAGTACAGGAAACGGTAATGAAAAAAGAAGTATTGATCAAAGAAATTTCGGGTAACGTGGGAACGCTGAAAATAAACCGGCCGGAAAAAGGCAATTCTTTGACGCCTGAACTTTTGATAGATCTGCATTTGACGTTGAAAAAATGGGCGGAAGAGGATCTGGTTCGCTGTGTTGTCATCACCGGCAATTCTGAAAAAGCGTTTTCTACCGGATATGACATTACAGCCATTCCAACGGAACTTTCTCCTGAAGCAGCAGAACTTTTAAAAAAGAGCAATCCCCTTGAGCTGGCCCTTGACAGCATTAAGAATTTTCCTTTCCCGGTAATTGCGATGATTAACGGCTATTGTTTCGGTGCCGGGCTGAACCTGGTTATGTGCTGTGATATCCGAATCGGGGCGGATCATATTAAAGCGGGCATGCCGCCGGTAAAATTAGGTCTGGTGTATCATCCGGAAGGGCTAATCCAGTTTATTGAAGTGATCGGAATGTCTAAAACCCGTGAAATCTTTTTTACCGGCAGCACTTATCAGGGACGAGAAGTGAAAGAAATGGGACTTGTGGATCATCTGGTGCCTGCAGATAAATTTTTTCAAACCGTTTACGCGATGGCGGATGAGATTTCAAAAAATGCGCCCCTGTCGTTAAAGGGAACAAAAAAGATTATCAACATGATTGGAAAGTATTCCCTGATCGGTTCCGAATACGTCAATGATGCACAGGCACTTGTTACTGAAGCTTTTAACAGCGATGACCTGAAGGAAGGCCAAGCTGCGTTTTTAGAAAAACGGAATCCCGTATTTACCGGTAAATAGCCGTTTAACCTGAACGAGATTATATTGATATGATTCCGTTCCATGAACAACAGTATTCAAATATTTTATAATTTTATACATTGTGTCTGATAATTTTCATTGCCTGAAAATCTAAACTAATCTATTCTATAGCCATTACGCCTTCCCTGTTTTATCCTTTTAAGTATCTGAGTTCAGATATAATACTCGTGACTTAAAACCACTGCTCACAATCCGGCATCATGATTAAAATCGCGCATTAGCATGACATTATTCACCTGTTAGCAAAATCAGGGTTTTTGATCCTGATTTTCACGTTTCCCCCGATTGTTATTATTTCTGAAATAATCTTATATGTCTTTTACTTTAAAAACAATGTTTGTCGATTTAAGCATCGTTTTTTTTAATTATGCGTTGTTTTTTTAATAAGGATTAATGGAACTTTTTTTAAGTTAGAAGGAGTAAAATAAATGACAAGAATCAAACAATTTATGTTCAATTTATTTATAGCGACATGCTGCTGCCTGATGGCGTCGGGTGCTGCTATGGCTAAGAAGCCCGTCAAGACGGGCTCCCTTAACGTCATCATCAGCCCCCAGGGCGCAATAGATGCCGGTGCGCAATGGAAAATTACCACCGAAAGCACATGGCATGACAGCGGGTATACCGAATACGATATTTTAGCCGGTTCCTATATTGTTGAATACCTTTCAGTGAGCGGCTGGAACGCTCCGGGTAACCAGGAGGTA
>JAQIBZ010000064.1 GCA_027858815.1 Desulfobacteraceae bacterium | reverse complement strand
TTTTGTCTTTGGGGAATCAGCCTGAGCCTGCTTTATTTAAGCGTTATTATTTTATCTCCATTCATCACCTTTTTTCTCGTTCGCAAATTCAATTATAAATCCTATGTATTTACTTTCACAGACTTATTGTATGTTTTATCCCCTTTTGTGCTTTGCTGGTCAGTATTTATCATTATATATAACAAGTTATATATAATATCTTTAATATCATCCCTCAAAGTAATGTTATCTATGCCCGCTCATTCCACCGGTCTTATCACTCTGAACTGGGGTGCGATCCAATATATTGCTATATCCCTGGTTTTTTTATTGGCTTTTTTTGTCCTCATAAAAAAAAGATTGAATTTTTGCTTAGTGATAGCAACTTGCTGTATTCTTTCGATACTCCTCTTTACCATAATAAACACTTTCGGCTTTGGACTTTTAAACCATTATCAAAACTGGAAGCCGATGTGGTTTGCATCCTTTTTAATCGCTTTCTCCATTTTTTTCTGGATTTATACAGTCGTAAGAAATCGCCTCAATAAAAATTTCAGCAGGGAAGACGAGCTGGCGGTTATTCTAATGGTACCGTTTACCATTTGCGCTTTAACAACAAGTATTTTTTCGGTAGAGGGATTAATGACGGTATCGGAAAGCTCAATCCCAGCAGTAGCCGCCATTGCTTATACATTTATATCGGCCATGAAACCCTGCAAATATAAACAGGCAAGAATTATCTTAATATTATTGCTGTTACTTGGTAATTTTTATTATGGCAACATGTGGTTTGATTGGCGCTTCACATTCTATGATGTACCTCCTGCTCAGATGAACGCAACCATCAACGATGGTTTTGGCAAAGGGATAAAAACCAATGTGGTGTATTCTAAATTATATGAATGGATAAAAAAAAATGCAGAAGAATATACACATAAAAACGATTTTATGCTTTCATATGTTTTATCTCCAATGACGCACATGATCACAAAATTACGCCCTTCGCTTGACGAAAGTTATATTTCCCTTACTGGGCCCCGCAGCATTAATGAAAAAGGCATTGAAGTAATGAAAAAAAAAGGAAGGAATCCTCAAATAGCCTTTGTTTTTGAGCGAGAAATTATGCTCATACCCATATCACTTGACAAAGGAACATCCCACTGGAATGCAAAACAATTTTATTTTCCATGGTCCATGGACCCTTTTTCAATCTATGTTAATAAGAACATGAAGCAGGTCTCTGCATTCAAAATAACAGATGATTTTATCATAAGATGCTTTGTTGACAAAAAAAGACTTGATGACATTGCTGACAAAGGAAATGGGTTTGTGGGGGGGAAGGATTATCAACAACCTGAAACAAATCACAGAACTCCGCTGCTGCATTAGGCGGACAACAATTCCAACCAGGATACATCTGTTTGATCTTTGGAATAAGAATCCATGGCACCCTGGGTATCCCGGAAATGCTTGCAAAAATATTTGTCGAAAGCCCCGCTGATGTGAGCGTCGGCAGAGGATTTCATCCAGGTAGCCTTTTAATTCATCCAATTTAGGATTTACATGCACTGCGGATATATTTTATCTGAACTGGCGTCGATCCGAAAGAGAGCCGCCGCTGAAAATGCTTGCTTCCGATTGATGTTATTGATAAATGGGTTAGCTGAAAATTACAAAAATGGAAAAATCGAAAGTGTGATGCATGCTTGAGCGGTTTCTGAATCCAAATTTCCAGTTTGAAGAAAAAAGGAGTGTGATGAAAGCTTTTATTTACATGATGTTGACATTATTGTTGGTTGGAATTTGTATCACCGGGTGTTCAAATGATAGTGGTCAGACCGTTGAGGCAATGAACGCAGAAGCTTTGAAACTGGTGCAGGTGGGGCAGAAAGATCAGGCCCTTGAAAAGGCAAAGGCCGCGGTGGAAAAATCGGAAAAGGAGAACGGGATTGATCATCCGAATTCGGCCATGAGCCTGGAAACCCTCGGGTTGGTGTACCAGTCAATGGGAGATGCAGATAGAGCGCAATCATTTTTGCTACGCGCTTTATCTATCGTTAAAAAGTCATATGGGCCGAACTCCGGGCAAGCCGCCAAAATCATGAACAATCTGGCTGGCCTTTATTACGCCCAAAATCAAAACATTCTGGCCGCCTCTTTTTTTAAACAGTCGCTGGCTATCTTGGAAAAGCTGCTCCCGGCAGATGATTCTCGCTTGGAGACATTGCATAAAAATATCGATGTGTGTGAAAGTATGCAAAGCGGGGGGGCAACAGACGAACCGGAAGGTGAAGGGAAAACAGGCCCTGTTGGTGAAGATTCGGCAAATGCCTCTCAAACCGATCCTTCGGTTAAGACTCCCCCGGTGAATATGGTTCAGGATCTGGTCCCCCAGCAAATTAAGGATTCCATGCTCTCGCAACTGGCCCAACAAAATATTTTCATATCTGATTTAGACCCCCGCCCACCGGTGCGGGTTGACAACAAAGGTATTGTATTCCCTTATCATGCGTTGAAGAAGAGTAAAGATTCGGATGCTGTACAGGAAATTGTGGTTCTGTTTGCCGCTATACCAAATCCTGAGAAACCAAAAGCATTTGTTTTTCAGCAGTGCCGGCTGATATCTCATACCAGTTATATGTCAGCCCTGGAGAAAGGTGGATCAGCGCAATTGAAACAAGAGCTTCAGGATGTGTTTCCAAGTCTTTATTTATAGGATGGATAACTTCTCAATAAGTTCGGGGGCTCACAATACAATTGGGTTAGATTTATTGAAAGAGGGTGATATATCTTTTGGGAGTTTAGGCGTAAGCCTTTTATAAAATTCTTACGGATAAAATCCACCCGAACTTATTGAGAAGTTAATAAAATGTATTTCATTATGGAGGGAATTCGGGCGGGGATAAACCCCGCACCCTACGAGAGATGTCGTTTTATTCGCCAAATCTTGCAAAATGCCAAAATCCCCCGTAGGGGTGGGCTTTATGCCCTCCTGAAAAACGAGACGTTAAGCCCTGCTTTTTTTGTTCACTCTCTCCCGTTATTCTGTTGAAATCGGAAACTCCCCGCCCGTCATTTCGATAAAAATCGGAAACTCCCCGTCCGTCATTTCGCGCAGGCCGGAATTTTTCTTCTCGTCATTCCGGCATGCTTCCCCGATAGAAACATTCGAGGACAAGCTTAGCCGGAATCCAGAGCCATTTTGTGGTCTTTACCTCTGGATACCGGATCAAGTCCGGTATGACGGGAGGATATGAGCTTTTCTCAGGGCGAATTGTTGAAAAACATCTCGTCTATTTTCTGCTGGCTCAGCCGTATGAAATAAAATTGCGGCGGAGATTTTCGTTAGCCACAAGTATACTTGTAAATATACTTGACATTTGAAAGAGATATCTCTATGATTTATCAAAAATAAGGAGAGACGTATGCCACAGATATCACTCTATATTGATGGGCCAACCCTCAAAAAGGTTGAAAATGCCGCCATGCGACAGCATGTATCCATTTCTAAATGGGTAGCGGAACAAATACGCGCTCGCATCGAGCCGGTGTATCCGGTGCATTATGAAAGCCTCTTTGGTTCCATTGATGATGACACATTTATGGAACCTGAAGATATAGCGTCTGGTTCTGATACAGCCAGGGAAAAGTTGTAATGTACTTTCTGGATACAAACACCTGTATATATTTTTTAAATGGGAAATATCAATATATCAAAAAAAAGATTCTTTTGACGCCTCCTAATGAAATAGTAATTCCTTCCATAGTCAAAGCAGAACTTCTATTTGGAGCATACAAGAGTAAAAACCGCAGTGAAAATATTGAGAAAATTGAGCAATTTCTTGAACCATTTGAAATTATTTTTTTTGATGACATGATGACATATGTATACGCTGATGTCAGATATATGACAGAAACAAGCGGTTGTAATGTCGGACCGAATGACTTGTTTATTGCATCAATTGTCAAATTCCATGAAGGGATTCTGGTAACAAATAATGTAAAAGAGTTTAAGAGAATCAAAGGGCTGATGATTGAAAACTGGGCAAGATAGCCTTAAAGCGTTTTGGGCGGTCATTTACGGTTGAAGAAGGCCGACCGCTTGACGTCGGGCGGGGAAGAACCCCGCCCTTACGGGGTATGTCGTTTTATTCGCCAAATCCTGCAAAATGCCAAAATTCCCCATAGGAGAGGGCTTTATGCCCTCCCGAAAAACCAGGGTCTATTCCGTCCTGAAATGGTAAGTATGATGAACTCGTAAAAAGTAACTCAGATGGCTAAGTAAAAATTCCATATACAAGGCGTAGTGGTTTTTCAGACTCAAGATAATACATGTAGTATATTGAGAGGCTGAAAAACCGCTACAACGCAGTAGATTGGACTTTTTACGACGCCATCAAGTATCAGTTTGAAACCATAATTAATCTCATCCGCCGATGGAACGCAGATTATCGCAAATAAGTAGACCCTATCTGCGTTGGTCTGCGTGTATCTGCGGCAAATTTAACATTCCGGTCGTCTCTGGAATCACGGGCGGTGATAAACCCCGCGCTACATGCAGCGGTTTTGTTCCCCAATTCGTAATCCTCCAATTCTCCTCCCGAAAACCGCCGCAAGCTTTGAAACAGTGTTTATCTAATTATACTTGATTTTTGTGATATATGTGCTATTTAATACAGAAGTAAAAAATGGCAGAACACACATCTCCAAAATAATGATCAACACCGCTTTATGAATAATAAATTAAAATGGGAGTTTACAATGATCAGCCACAAGAAACGTCTCCTGAATACATTGAATCATAGTCTTTTTACAGCTATTTTTATGCTTTGCTTGGTTTTTGTCGCCGGAACCATCGGATGCAGCGACAGCGGCGGTAAGTCAAAAACCGGATATCATTTAAGCGGATATGATGGTGTCGTCAGTGAACAGGCTGCTTCTCAACAATCCCTCGTTTCGGCAATCGGAAACACAGGCCTTGATTTTTATGCCGAATTTCCGTGGTTCGTGAACATGACCTATCAAGTGTCTGATAAAGACGAGTGGGGAACTGCGGACTTGACGGTTGATGATTTCTCGGTTCTGGAAGACGGCATTGAAGTATCCAAGCTGGCGTCTGAAATGAATATCCGCAAACGAGATGCGCTCCCATCAGCTTATTCTTATGGTATTAAAACCGTATTATTCCTTGATAATACCCCCAGTTCATCCGTGAACCTGGAAAAAATGCTGGAAGCGGGTCAGGTGATTGTCGATAACATCGATGAAAAACAACAGCAGGAAATCGTCATTGCCGCCTATGATGAAACCGGCGAGGTGGAAGTCGATCAGGATTTTACGGATTCGGCGACAGACCTGACTGAAGCGTTGAGCCCGGTCGACGGCATCCAGCCCTCATACGGAACGACAAATTTTTACAGCGGTGTGATTTCTGCCCTGGCGCTTTGGGATGACAATCATTCGCCTGAAAACGTGGAATTCCAGCAGGGATTCCTGGTGGTTGTGACCGACGGTAAGGATACAACCAGCCTGTCTAATGTTGATGATGCCATAACAGCCCGGGGAGACAAACAGGTTATCGTGGTAGCGGTTGGCAACGAGATTCCGGAATCTATTTTAAAAGATTTAGAACTTCTGGGCAACGGCGGGTTTTATCATGTGACCGATCCGTTGATTGAGCCAGACGAAAACGTCGATAATAAAGAGAATCTGTGCGAAAACATGCTGGAAGTCCAGAAGCGGATGATGGCATATGCGGACAGTTTTTACTGGCTGCGGTACAAAACCTCTATTACCAGCGAGAGTTCGAATTCAAACCACACCGCAAAATTGTCCGTTGTGGATAACGGCAACAGCGACGAGGATAGTGAAATCGCCGGAACTTTCAACAGCGATGTACTTTTCTCCGGAGAACCCAGCATCTATTTTAATACATCCGCATCTGACCCGAACGGCCTTTTAGATGAAGAAACCGGCATCACCGAGAAAGTCATTGTGATTGAACGAGGCCAGGGTGCTGGTGAAGTTGTTGAAACCATCCAGGCAGTTACCTATATCGAGTCAGGCTCCAGCCCGTCGCAATATAAATGGACCTCTGATGACAATAGTATTGTAACCGTTAAGGCGGACAGTACCGACAGCTTTAAGGCCAATGTCACCGTGGTCGGACCGGGTGATGCCGTCCTGACCGTTACCGACACGGTGAACAATGTCACTCAGACCATGTCTTTCAAAGTAAAGGTACGGGAAGAATCTTTTGAAATGATCAAACACATCGTCACATCCCAGGCCCCCTGGTTTGCGGACGCCACTTTCCAGGTCCGGAGAACCTATGATCCGGATGATTATGACGAAGATAACCCCTGGCGAAATCAGTGGGAATGGCTGACCGATCTGGCCCGGGAAGATATGACGGTCATGGAAAGCGGCCAGCAGGTCGACATGGAAGATCAGGAACTTCATCTGCGCAAACGGGATAACATTCCGTCCAATTATACCTACACATTAAAAACCGTTTTGTTGATTGACAATTCTCCCAGCGCCCGGGCGCAAGACAATTTAAATCTTATTAAACAGGCGGCCAAAGCATTCGTCAAACGTGCGATGATAAATGATACGGCTGATAATACCGACTTTGGACCGATTCTGGATTCAAATGATGAAACACCGCAGCAGGAATTTGCCGTGGTTTCCTATGATGAGGATGGAGAAACCATCCTGGTCCAGGATTTCTCTTCTGATCTGGATACGGTGAACGATGCCATAGACGGCATTGTCGTCGGGTTTTCCCCCATTGATTTTTACGGCGGTATGCTGGAGGCTCTGAATCTCTGGGATGACGATAATTCTCCCTATGATGCGGGCAATGATTTTGTGCAGGGCGTTGTGATCGTGCTGTCCGATGGATGGCAGTCCAACCCTGGATTTTATGAACGCCAGGCGGTGCTGGACGAAACCGGGACCAAGCAGATCATCTGCGTGGGCGTGGGCGATGATCTGGTGTCTGAGGGTAATGAAGATGACCTGGTTGCCTTCGGTAACGCGGGATTTTATTCCGTGCCTGATCCCGGACAAACAATTGAGGTAGCTGTTTTCCCGGATAGCGGTACGAAATCAAGAGACGTCACGTATACGGCACTCCAAAAGACCCTCATGAACGTTCAGGATGTGGTCTACGCCTATGCCAATAGCTTTTACTGGCTGGATTACAAGAGCAAGCTTGCGCCGGCCCCGGATTGCGATCGTTCAGAATCCATAATCATTACTATTAACAACAACAGCAACAATGCCGCCGGAAAAAACGTTACCGGCAAGTTCGAAAGTTGTAATTATTTTGAAGGTATTGACGGCATGATTTATGTCAATTCCACGGTGACCAATCCCGACGGGATTACCGGCGATATTGATCTGCAATATGTCATGTTGGGTAATATCCCTTTGGCCGATCCCATTTATCCGCTGGAGGCTTTTACTTATAACCATGAAAACACTCCGGCATATGAATGGCTGGTTTCAAATTCGAACATCGTGAATATAACCGTTGATCCCAGAAGTTATGCTAATTCCCGGGCTACCCTAAACTTGCCTGCGGTTAAGCAAAATGGAAGCTCAACACTCAATGTTACGGATAACGGAAATGGCGGGGTGTTTAGACGCTTCAACGTTAATGTTGATGGAATCCAGCTTCCTGCCCCTGTTGCCTATTATCCGTTTGACGGCAATGCGGATGATAAATCAGGAAACGGTTATGATGGTGATGTGAATGGTGCCACCCTGACTATCGACCGGCATGGCAATCCGAACAGCACGTATTTTTTTAACGGGACGAGTGATTATATCGCCATAAGGGATTTGCACTATGGAAATGGTGGACTGCCGATAGGTGATATAACTGTGTGCGCGTGGATAAAACTTAGTTCATTCGATTCCTTAAACCGTAGAATTATTTCTTTTGATGCTTCCGACTATTGGGCGTTAATTACAGCTAACGGTAATATCGCTTTGAGTATATCAACGGCAGAAGACAATTTTACTATTTCCAAGCCTGTCAATGATAATGCATGGCACTTGGTATCCGCTGTATATGACAATAGTCAAATGAGATCAGAATTATATATTGATGGTCAATCGGTCGGTGATGTCGGTCTCAATTCTCCATTCGGCACTGATATGATTCGTTATGGTTTTGTCGGTGCTGGTTCAGAAGCCGAAGAGTTTGATGGGGTCAGGAATGTGGGTACATATTTTTATGGCTCAATAGATGATGTTATTATTTTTAATGATTTATTAACAAGCACGCAAATACAAAACTTGTGGAATTCCACTAAATAACCCACAAAAAATATCCTGATTTTATAACATAGCTGTGCCCCCCCCTTAAAAGTTTGAGGTGGGGCATAGCTATATCGAAACAATAATTTGGCGTTGACTTTTTCATTCCCTCCCAATCTATCTATTTAATAGCGCCTGTCGTTAGAAAATATACCTCCTTATACAAATCATTCAAAAAATAGTTGACATCGTTTTTCCATCATTTTATGAATAGAAAAACTACTCATAAAAGGCGCTATTATTGAGTGAATAATTTATTTGACGGTCTGATCACATCCAAAACACGCATCCGGATTCTGCTCCGGTTTTTTTTAAACTCGGAAACCCGATCATATTTAAGAGAGCTGGCAAAGGAATTTAATGTCTCGTCCAATGCCGTCCGGGAAGAGCTTAATCAATTAACAAAGACAAACCTGCTGATATCAGAAAAAAAGGGGCGTCTTGTATATTACCAGGCAAACAAGCACCATCCTTTATTTGCAGAGATTAAATCCATGGTAAGAAAGGTAGCCGGGATTGACCAGGTGATAGATAATATTGCTAGTCGGCTTGGGGAGCTAAAATGTGCTTATCTGATTGGCGATTACGCTGAAGGCAGGGATACTGGAATTATAGATATTTTTCTGGTGGGTGACATTGATCAATATCAATTAAATGATTTGAGCAGAAAAACAGAACGATATATAAATAGAAAGATCAGATCACTGGTTTTAAATGAGGATGAATTTAAGGACCTAAAACCTAAGTTCGAAAGCTGGCCCAGAGTTTTGATATGGGAAAGTAAAGGTCCAAGTCGACCGGATCAGGAGCAAAGATGATCAATAATCTTTTTCAGTCTGCTTTTTTCGAGTTTATATACGGTTTGTTCTGCTGTTTAGCCGACGATGAGTAAGCTTAAAAAAACACTGGCGGTTTCATAAATATGGGGCAGTATGGATCATCGCGATCATTATAATATTATAAAGACATTCCGTGAGATTTTTAAACGTCTTCCTGCGAAACGGAAAAAGCAGTTCTGGATACTGCTTTCAGGCATGATCGTGGCGGGAGGTTTTGAGACTGTCACCCTGGGTATCATTGCTCTTTTTGTTACGAGTGTTGCAAATCCTGCCGCTGTTCTGCATTCATCTTATATCAAGATTCTTCAGGGAGTCATTCCTTTTGCTATTTTAGATAACTTAAAAGGACTTATTCTTTTATTGAGCGCTGTTGTTGTCATTATGGTCATCTGTAAAAACATCATAGCCGCTTTTATTAATTATGCTTCCAGACGCTACAGTGCTTATGCAGCCAGTTATTTGGGAGAGCAAGTGCTTTCAGGCTTTTTGAAGATCCCTTATGAGTGGCATTTGTCCCGCAACACGGCGGACCTTGCCTTGGGGGTTTTCTGGCGGCAATTTTTAGGAAATTTTGTTTCCGCTGTTCTCATGGCCTTATGTGATATAACGATTGTAATTATAGTGCTTTGGGCTATTTTTATTGTTGAGCCGGTTGTCTCAATGATGGTTGCCGGCGTGCTGGGTATCAGTGCTTTTATTATTTTCTCCCGCGTGAGGAGGCTGCTGGATCTTACGCTAAAAAAGCTCAGGGATTATCGTCAGGAGATTAACAGGGATGTGACCAAGGCGATGCACGGGATCAAGGAGGTCAAAGTGTATGGCAGAGAGGACCTGTTTGTGGAGGACTATAGAAAAAAAGCCTATGCAGAGGCCCGCCTGGATGCTCTCCAGTTTTTTTTGGGACAATCTCCGCAATGGATTTTAGAGGCCCTTGGTTTTTTCATGTTATCAGCAGCCATTTATCTGATGATGTTTTATATGGATTTTTCCGAAGCGAAGGTAACGGGTATGATGGCTTTGTGTGCAGTCGCCGCATGGCGCATTCTTCCTTCAATAAACAAAATTTTAGGCAGGCTGGTCAATGCCCGTTCTGCGCTTCCATTCGTTCAGAAGAGCCTTGATTATTTTCATGAGATAGAGACTGCCCGTAAGGCCGGTGTCCCCATGCAGAAGACTGCGTTGTCTTATTCTTTTAAAAATTCGATTCGGTTTTCCAACGTTTTATTTAAATATGA
Organism: Desulfobacteraceae bacterium; assembly: GCA_027858815.1. GTDB lineage: Bacteria > Desulfobacterota > Desulfobacteria > Desulfobacterales > Desulfosalsimonadaceae > SURF-3. The sequence continues at coordinate 1,745 of JAQIBZ010000064.1, read as the reverse complement.
TACCGCTGAAGCTGATGCTTTAAACGATATAAATATTTTGATCCCTAAGGGTAAAACCGTCGGGATTATCGGGATGTCCGGAGCGGGTAAAAGCACATTGGTTGATTTGCTCATAGGCCTGCTCCACCCCACCAGCGGCCGGGTTATGATTGATGAAATGGAATTAAAACACGAACTGACGACATCATGGCTTAGAATAATCGGGTATGTCGGTCAGAATCCTTATATATGTGATGGGACATTGTCGGAAAATGTTGCCTTTGGCATGAAGTCCGATGCTATCGATTCAGGCAGAGTGCTTGAGTGTTGCAGTATGGCGGCAATGGGAGACTTTATAAGTGATCTGCCGAATGGGATAGATACTCAAATCGGCGAACGGGGGGTGATGTTGTCCGGCGGCCAGCGCCAACGTGTCGCCATCGCCCGTGCATTATACAACAAGCCGGATGTCTTGATTTTTGACGAAGCGACCAGTTCTCTGGACACCAAAAGCGAGAAAGCGATTCAAAATACCATATATAGCTTCAAAGGAAAGCAGACCCTGATTATAATTGCCCACCGGTTGAGCACGGTGGAAGATTGTGATGAAATCATTTGGCTGGAAAAAGGCAGCGTCAGGCAAATCGGAACACCAAAAGAGATACTGCCCATATACAAACGATACATGCAGGATGAAAAACCGGATATAAAACAAACAGAAAAATAGAAAGTTTTCAATCTTAACAAAGAGGGAACTCGTATGCAGACAGTCATACTTTGTGGTGGTTTGGGTACACGTTTAAGGGAAGAGACTGAGTACCGCCCTAAACCCATGGTCAATATCGGCCCCTGGCCGATTCTATGGCATATTATGAAAATATACGCCCATTACGGCCATAATGAATTTATTCTTGCCCTTGGTTACAAAGGTGAGATAATAAAAGACTATTTTTATCATTATGAAATTATGAACAATGACGTAACTCTGGAATTGGGCAGTCATGGCGCTTTTCAAATGCATAACTGCCATGAAGAAGCGGGCTGGAAAGTTACTCTGGCAAATACCGGAGAACATACGTTAAAAGGCGGGCGGATTAAAAGAATTGAAAAATATATAAAGGACGATACGTTCATGCTTACCTATGGGGACGGTATTGCTGATGTGGATATCAATAAACTGGTTGAATTTCATCAATCTCATGGCAGGATTGCAACTTTGACAGGGATTAATCCAAGAGCGCGGTTTGGTGAGCTCAGAGTGGAAGGACACCAAATAAAAGCGTTTCGTGAAAAACCGTCGGAAACGGATATAAAAGGCCTTGTCAGCGGCGGATTTTTTGTGCTCAACCGCCGGATTTTTGACTACCTGACAGAAGATGAAGAATGCGATTTTGAGATTGGTGCGCTGGAAAAATTAGCCGGCGAAGGAGAATTAATGATGTATCCGCATGACGGCTTCTGGGCCTGCATGGACACATTACGGGATACGGAACATCTCAACAAATTATGGAATGAGAACCAGGCCAAATGGAAGATCTGGTAGGGGCATATTCAAATCAGCCGCAGACCCACGCAGACGGACGCAGACGAAATAAATTTACCTGGTATCAACTTTCATGGCGTCGTAAAAAGTCCCATCTACGGCGTTGTAGCGGTTTTTCAGCTTCTCAATATACCACATGTATTATTTTAAATCTGAAAAACCACTACGCCTTGTATATGGAATTTTTACTTAGCCATCCGGGCGACTTTTTACGAGTTCATCA
>JAQIBZ010000044.1 GCA_027858815.1 Desulfobacteraceae bacterium | reverse complement strand
CACGGTGGCCAACCCTACGGAGCTTATCGCAAAACCTCGTAGAGCAGGCCACCGTGCCTGCTGTTGACTGCATAAATTTTGGACATTGAACTCAACTTAATTAAAGTGGATATGCAGGTTGAAAAAATAGAGACACTGATGACAAAACGACATTCTCACCTTGTGCCACATGATTAATATGATATTGTTCCATCGAAGTCAAACAATGCCAGATTTATCTCAGGCACTTATATTAATGGTCACATCAAATTCGAAGAAACGATTTAGTTGTATCCTGTGTTTGATTTAATCAGCAGCATATGATAGATATTACATTCTGAATTTAGTTCACTTATAACTTTTCCGATATTCTGAGAGCTTTTCACTTTTTTTGCGATATTTATACCATGAACCCGGACACGACCTGCACATTTGAAATTATTAAAAACGATGACCGTGATTGGACGATTGAACTTTTCGGGCATCTAAATATCAGAACGGCAGGCGATATTCTCAGCGCCCTTCGATCAGCACTGAAAAAAAATTCTTTTACATCTTTAAAATTTAATCTGTCGCGCATTACAGATATTGATGATTTCGGAATTCTTGTTTTATATGAAATTAAAAATGAAATATGCGGTGCGGATACTGATTTTCAGCTCACAAGTGTACCTGAAAAAGTGCATGACCAGATAACCCGCGTGACGTTAGAAGATCCTGATTTCAACAAACTGCCTTCTGCATCGAATTCGAATTTTATTATTCAGGCAGGCGAATCCAGTATTGAAAATATTAAAAGTATAAAATATTTTATTTCATTTATCGGATCGATTGTCCTGTCCATATTCAGAATTATTCAAAAACCAAAATCTCTTCGTTTAAACGATATCATCCGGCATATGCAATCAACCGGTGTCGAAGCCTTGCCAGTAGTAGCGCTTATCAGCTTTCTGCTGGGTTTAATCATGGCCTTTATGTCGTCGATTCAATTAAGACAGTTCGGCGCGAACATCTATGTGGCCTCTCTGGTTGCGCTATCAATGGTTTCTGAACTTGGCCCGATCATGACAGCAATTATTGTTGCCGGCCGTTCAGGGTCTGCATATGCCGCTGAAATCAGCACTATGAAAATATCCGAAGAAATTGATGCGCTGCTGACCATGGGTTTTGATCCGGTTCTTTTTCTGGCTATCCCGAGAATAATTGCGGCTATTATTGTTATTCCGATATTAACCATGTTTTCAAACCTGTTTGCAATAACCGGCGGCCTTTTAATCGGGATCACCATGCTTGATTTGTCCACCACGTCCTACATCAGTCAGACAATCACTTCCTTAAACCTGTTTGAATTATTATGGGGGCTTTCAAAATCATTTGTTTTTGCCATATTAATATCTAGTGTCGGCTGTTTGCGTGGTTTCCAGGCAAAAGGCGGCGCTTCTGCAGTCGGACATGCAGCCACATCTGCGGTTGTGACAAGTATTTTTCTGATTGTCCTTTTTGATTCATTTTTTGCGGTTATCAGGAGTTATTGGGGATAATAACATATGAAAAAAAAAGCCGCTGCCAGTGTCAGCAACCTGACCGTAAAATACAATGACGATTTGATTCTGGACAACATCTCCTTTTCAGTAGCGCAAAAAGAGATATTCGTCATTTTAGGCGGCAGCGGAAGCGGAAAAAGCACCCTTTTACGTCATATGGTCGGCCTTGAAAATCCCTTATCAGGGCAGGTTTTTATCGATGACATTAATATTACGGCATGCGCTGAAAAACAATTTTATACGGCATTAAACAAAATTGGTGTATTGTTTCAAAGCAGTGCCTTGATCAGTTCGATGACGGTTGGCGAAAATGTCGCATTACCGATTGCTGAATTCACAAATTTTTCAAAAAAATCCATAGAAAAAATGGTTCACGTCAAACTTTCTCTGGTGGGCCTTGAAAATTATGAAAATTATCTTCCGTCTGAAATCAGCGGTGGTATGAAAAAAAGGGCCGGCCTGGCCCGGGCGCTGGCGCTCAACCCGGCGATACTCTTTCTAGATGAACCGTCTGCGGGCCTTGATCCGGTAACCGCAGCAGAAATCGATGAACTGATCCTTGACATTAATAAAAAACTGGGAACAACCATCATTATTGTTACTCACGAACTTGCCAGTATTTTTGCCGTTGCCAAGCGAGTCATTATGCTTGATAAATCAACCAAAAGCATTATTGCGGAAGGGACCCCGGATGAGTTAAAAAACAATTGTGATAATCCTTATGTATGTAAATTTTTCAACAGACAGTCAAATAGCACAAATTTTGACTAAATAAATATCAATACCTAACACGGATAAACCGGAAAAGTTAAAAGTGAGCTAAAGTTATGGTTAAGGCCTTCGGCATTGTCAATTTGGCCTTGATCATCGTTTCGGCCATATCCATATGTAGGGGTGGGCTTTATGCCCTCCCGAAAAACGAGTATGACGAAGGTGTGAGTCATTCTCATCTCTGGATACCGCACCCTACGGAAAACGGGCGGGGATAAACCCCGCACCCTACGGAAAAGGTGGCCGAAACGATGATCAAGGCCGTCAATTCTTATGATAAAAATGATCGCGCGTTTCGCGCAGTCCTAAACTTTAGGCACTTTAGTTCACTATAGTCACTTCACACTTTTAGAATTTTTAAAATTGTTTGTAAAAAAAACACAAAACTTAGAGATAAGAAACTAATTTTATGAAAACTCATAAATAAAAGGGACATGGTCATGCTGCACTCATTTTTTGAAAAATTTTCATTTGCACATATGCCGCCAACCCAATTTTTCCGGTTTGAATATGAATCAGATCAATGCACCCACTGTAAAGCCTGTGTTCAAACTTGTCCGACATCCTGCCTGCAATGGAATAAGAAAAAAAAAGAACCGTATGCTACCGGTTTAAGCGGTATTGAACTTGCCTGTATCGGATGCAACAATTGCGAAGCTGTCTGTCCGGCCAGTTGTATTCGCGTCCGCGGAGAGTACAAAGTTCTCAAAGGCCGTTATAAAACGCCGGAAGA
>JAQIBZ010000662.1 GCA_027858815.1 Desulfobacteraceae bacterium | reverse complement strand
TGGCATTTTCTGGTCTTTGAGTCACAAGCCGGAATATGTTGCCGGTGTGATATCCGATCATCCGGTCGGCATTGATATTGAACAGATACGTCCGGTTCAGCCGTCTTTGGTCAATCGCATCATAAACAGTGATGAACAGCAGGTGACTGGTCCGGTATCCGATGCAATGTTCTTCCGGTGCTGGACTGCCAAGGAAGCCGTATTAAAAGCGGTTGGGGCAGGGCTGAAGGGTTTGTCTCAATGCCGGATTCATCATATCATTGATAAAACAACATTGGTGGTATCCTGTCATCAAAAGCACTGGCTGATTGAACATGTCTATTATGACAACTATATAGCCTCTGTTGTCAGGTCTGAGAAGGATGTTCAATGGATTTTGCCGGTTTCCTAATTGTGTTTGCCCCAAGCGTTTCTCTGACTTTTTTTGACAATTCCATCAGGCTAAACGGTTTCTGAATAAAACCGCAACATCCTTTTTTTAAAAGATCGGAAGCCTGTCCGTTAATACTATAACCGCTTGAGACAAGTACTTTGACTTGCGGATCTATGGTTTTAAGTTCTGTAAACGTGGCATTGCCGCTCATTTTCGGCATGATCATGTCCAGAATCACCAGATCAATTTTTTGGGGATGACTGGCGTAGAGCCCGATTCCCGTTTTGCCGTCATTGGCGGTTAAAACAGTATATCCGAGTTCTTTTAACATGGTCTCACCGGTTTCAGTGAGCATTGTTTCGTCATCAATAATCAGTATGGTTTCATTGCCACGTAATGGGGGAGTCGGTGCCTTTTTTTCTGTTTCCCGTAATTTGTCGGAAGCCGGCAAATAGATTTTAAATGTCGATCCTTTTCCCGGTTCACTGTAAACTGTTATATAGCCCCTGTGGTTTTTGATGATACCATAGGCAGACGAAAGCCCCAGGCCGGTTCCCTGGCCATGTTCCTTGGTTGTAAAAAAAGGCTCGAAAATCTTTTCCATTGTCGCTTCATCCATCCCGATACCCGTATCGGTCACGGAGATTTTTGCATACTGCCCGCCTACATCCTGATAAGCAGCCAACTGAAATTCATCTAAAAAAACATTTTCAGTCTGAATATAAATATCGCCCCCATCCGGCATGGCATGTGACGCATTTACCAGAAGGTTTAATATGGTTTGTTCAATTTGTCCGGGGTCGGCACTGATGGGTAAAAGGTTTTTCTCAAGGTTGTAATGAACGGTCAGTTCTTTTTTCGTGGAAGCAAAAATTTTAGAACTCATCCGCGCAATAACATTCAGGTTAACCGTTTTTGATTCATGCTGTCCACCTCTGGCAAATCCCAGAAGCTGGCGGCTGAGATCCGATCCATGCTGGATGTGTTGTTCAATGGTCCGTAGCTTTTTATAATGTGGATGTGACGGATCTGTTTTCATCAACATCAGCGACGTGTTTCCCTGGATGGTCATTAACAGATTGTTGAAATTATGAGCAATTCCTCCGGCAAGGGTTCCGATGGCCTCCATCTTCTGCATTTGCTGGAGTTGGCTGATCATCCGTTTTTGATCCGTGATGTCACGGATAATGCCCTGATAGCCAAGGACTTCTCCGTCTTCAGAACGCCAGAAAGTGGTTGTTACAAGGCAGTCAAGGTGTGTATCATCCTTTTTTTTAAATTTTATTTCATAATCCCTAACAAATCCTTTTTCACGAATGGTTTCCTTAAAGTTCTCACGGTTCTGTGGATCATGATAAATTTTAATTATATCCGAACCAATGATTTCATCCCTGGAATATCCGAAAAGTTCAACGCCGGCCGGATTAAACTCGATTATAGTGCCGGAAATCGTTGTAATATATATCGCATCTCTTGAGTTTTCAAAAAGGGTTCGGTATTTTGCCTCATTTTTCTTAAGCGCTTTTTCGGCAATTAATCGTTTGGATATATCCCGCGATACACCGATAATCTCGCTTACATTGCCTTGCTCATCAAAAACAAGTTTAGCGGTTACTTCTCCCCAAAGGGATGAACCGTCCTTGCAGATATACTCTACTTCCAATGAATGCGTCTGATGTGCATCTAAAGGATGCGTTTTTAGATTTTTAAGTATATTTTCAAGGTATTGGGCGCCAAGTTGAAATGATGCGGGGGAGACCATCTCTTTAACGGTTTTTTTCCGGGCTTCTTCAAGGGTATATCCCAGCATGGTTTCAACAGATGGGCTAAGATATTTCGTACGAAACGTGTCGACAGATAAAGTCCATATGATGTCCGGCATATTTTCGATCATCATACGAAATTTATTTTCGCTACACTTCACCCGGTCGAGGTCCTGCCGGATTTTGGTGTTTTCCGTTTCAAGCCCCTGAATGCGGTGAAGCAACTCATCATATGACGGTTTATCAACCATCACGCGTGTCTCCTGTTGTGCGCATTGGAATAAAAGACGATGCTTCATAAAGCCCAATTAACAAATTAAAATATATAGCATATCTAATTATTTAAAACAATATCGAGCTGCGTGTCTTCAGGGTAAATTTGTTCTGACCGCAAAGCCCATTAACCATGGGCCTGTTGACGCATTGACGGTCGGCACGGTGGCCGACCCTACGATGCGTGTTGCGTGCCCGCCAGTCAAATTAAATAGAACAAATTTACCGTGTGCGTGTCTTTTGCTGAAAAAAAAGTTAATCGGAGATTTTTTTGAGGGCCGATTCCTGGTATGTGTTAATAAATTCGGGGATAAATGTGGTCAGAGCCTCTATGATACATACGTCTGAAATATTGAATATAGCAGCATGCGGATCGGTATTGATTGAAATGATAAATTTTGAATCCCGCATTCCGTTGATATGCTGGCTGGAACCGGATATCCCGCAGGCAATGTACAGTTTTGGTTTGACGGTTGCACCAGTGACGCCGACCTGCTGGCTGTATTTGAGCCATTTTTTATCACAAATCGGCCGGGAACCGGTGACGGCAGATTTGGGAAACAGTTGAGCCAGTTGATAAATGAAATCCAGGTCTTCTTTTTCCCGGATGCCGTTTCCTGCTGAAACAATGATATCCGCACTATTCAGTGCAGCCGTGTCGGCTTTATTATCCTTAAATCCCATAAGTTGGTAGTTATTAGTGAAAAGAGGCAGGCTGATCGTGGATATCTTTCCAGTAGTTTTGGCAAAGACGGTATCCGGTTTAAAAATTCCGGGTTGGATGGTCAGCACGGTTGTTTTGGCTGATGAAATGATTTGAGTAGTAATTTTGTCATTAAATACGGATCGTGTAAAACAGACACCGTCATTTGTGCGGATTATTTTTTCAACGCCGGTGATGCAGTCGGCATTGATTTTTGTAGCAAGTCCCGGAGCAACATCAAGTCCGTTGGTATTGTGGGCCATGCAGACATATGCCGAATTCAGATCATTGAGCAATGCCGCCGGAAGATTCTTAAAAATGATTTCATCCGGTATTATTTCATCCGGTATTATTTGCTCCGGGTTTGCCCGTCTTTCGGTATTGATAACGAGAATGTCGAGGCCGGATTTTTTGGATAACTGTCGGGCCGTATCAGATAGCTTATAGCCGGTCATGATGATTTTGATGTTCCCATCAGTATACTTTTGGAGTATCCTTGCACCGGTGATCAGTTCATAGGTAACAGGGGTAATTTCTCCGCCATTTTGTTCGGCTATGATAATTATTTGCGGATTCATATCTATAAAATCGCATGAATGTTTTGAATCTGTCAAATGAAAAAGAGCGTTCGTTCTTCTTTTTGTTCGTCTGATTAATAACGGGATTGAAATATTTCTCTTATCGTATATAGTTGAAATACCATTTAACCTCCACTGATTGACAGGAATATGATTCTTTATGAAACCATCATTTGCCATAATCGGATGCGGAAAAGTCGGCATGGCTCTGGCGGAATATTTGTCTAAAGCCGGGTATCGACCCATGGGATTTTCAAGCAGAAGTCTTGCTTCAGCCAGGCAGGCAGCAGAAATTGCCGGGGTTCCGGAATGCTGTTTTGAAAACATTTGGAATGCCCCAAAAACCGCAGACATTGTATTTATTACTACTCCGGATGAGGTGATTAAAAAATCCTGCCGGATAATTGCTGAACACAAAGGATTCTCGGAGAATGCCGTGGTTTTCCACTGCAGCGGTGCTCTGGCATCCACCGAACTGGCCTCAGCCAAATCTTGTCATGCAAAAACCGGTGTAATGATCGGGTCCATGCATCCGCTGCAAAGCTTTGCTGCCATAAAAACCGGCAAATCCGGTAATCCGTTTGAAAATATTATCATGGCAGTGGAAGGCGATCCAATAGCTGTTGAAAAAGCCCGCACAATTGCTGTGGATCTTGGCGCGAAACCGTTTACCATTAAAACGGAAGGGAAAATTTTATATCATGCTGCCGCAGTGGTGGCGTCCAATTATCTGGTGACATTGATGGATCTGGCGATAAAGTTAATGGCCGCGTCCGGGGTTTCTGAATCAGAGGCATTTGAGATTTTAAAGCCGCTGATCCAAGGTACCCTGACCAATATCGAAACCACCGGGATTCCGGAGGCCCTGACCGGGCCGATTGCCCGCGGTGATGTGGGAATTGTTGAAAAACATGTTCAGGCCATCCGTTTAATGCCGGACAGGAAAGCCCCTAAAAATTTAAATGATATGGTAGAATATTATAGCATGAACGGTGTTGAAACCATCAAGATTGCCCGGGCCAAGGGCACCCTTTCCGAAAATGCCGCAAAACAGCTACTGAAGATATTGGAGGCTGATTAAAATATTTAAATCCGATGCAGCTTCAGCGGCTTATCCTTTAACTTCCCCACAGCATCTTTAAGGGAATTCTCATTGGATATGACGGCCACGGATGTTATGCCTTGGGCATCACCAAAGTATTGGTGTGCGACCTGCAATACTTTTTCCCGGTTCAATGCAAGCAGTCTTTTTTTGAAGGCTGTTCGGATATCATCGGTTAAGCCGGTCAGGTTTCGATAAAAGGATTTTCCAGCCGCAGAGTTTGGTGTGTCCGGCCGATCAATGTCTGCGCAAACTTGCAGAATGGCTTCCTTTATATCTTCATCTGTGTATTGTCCGGAAACAATAAAGTCTGATGCCGCATCATAGACGTTTAATGTATTGAATATGTGAGGATCACGGTAAGAAGCAAAACAGAATAGTCCGTTTTCCAGCTGGTAGGCGGCAAAACCGCCGTAAGCACCGCCTTTTTCTCTTATTTCACGGTGCAGGAACATGGATCGGAGGATTTTGCTGATAACTGCTAATGCGGGTGCATGTTCGTGGGTGATGCGATTTGTTTGAAACACGCTGGCAACAAAGGAGACAGCAGAAGACGTGCTCCAGCCTTCTCGGACCGGATTCTCTGAAAAAGAAAATGCCGGCGGCTTAAAACCTGTATCTGAACCTGTTCCGAGATTTTTTTTCAGCGCATCCGTATAGCTGATCGCTGGTTCAATGTCATTTTTTTCACCAATCAGTCCGATTTTTACATTGTTGCTTTTTAACAGACGGGTGCCGATTTGTTTTAAATCATCGGCAATGGATTGCAGTCGGGCATCGCTCAGATCGTCGGTCAATTCCTTTAATTTTTTCAATTGGTGAATGCCGTGCCAGTTTTCATTATAGGCGCTGCCTGAAGTAAACGTCCTGGAAGCAAGAGAAATAGCAAATCGGTGACCGTTTGACACAACCGATGATTCCATGTTTGAGCGATATTCAAGCAATAGCTGTTTTAAACGTTTCAGATCGGAAAAGCTGTATTCGCATAAAAGTTCATCAATCAGCGCAAACATTTTCTGCAGGTTCCGGGAAAGACATTTTGATGCAAACGACATGATCGGCATACATGCATTTTCATCTGCGTCGGCAAAATCTGTTCCGGCGTTGATAGACAGCCCGATCCCCCCGGTATAAAGATCAATGAGCTGAGCGATTTCATTGTGGCTGTGGCGTGAAGTACCGATCATGGTCAGGGAATGGCAGAAAAACGGGACCAGTGGCAGCAGGTCCGGTGTCAGCGGCTGCAGGCCGAAAGCACTGGTGAGATAAAAAATACCTGATGTCGGGAGTTCATAACAACTGGCGTCTGAGTTTTCATAACCCGGGGTCTTTTTAACTGTCGGAATATTCGGTGCAATATCTTCTATTTCCAGTGTCGGCAGGCAGGACAGGTTTTCTTTTGCTTCCTGAAGATCTGCCAATGCGATGGTATCCTTTTGAATCTGCGTGATATCTGACCCTGAAAGAGTTTCATGAGCCTGACGCAGTTCTTTGGTCAACCGTTTTTTTTCAGTTTCCGTCATGGCCGGATCTGGAAGCAGCAACAGACGAACATAGTGAGGATTATTAAGAAAATATTTTTGGATCTGATTTTCTAAAAACGGGCCTTTTTTCAGTTCGTCAAACAGCCGGTCAATTAGGGTATCAAACTTTAAGGAAGTGGTTGGATCGCCATGGTGAAACCAGTCACCGGACATGCGAAGCAGGAGTTTGATGCCGTAAGGGTAGGGGGTGTTGGTAACCTCTTTGTGATGAAACTCAATCTGATGAATGGCCGAATCAACCAGTTCTTGATCAATGCCGTTTTTGACCAGGTCATTTAGCGTTTTATAAATAATTTTTTCAATGGCTTCCGCAGAAGATGGATCCGCATCTTTTAAGCCGCAGGCAAACATTGTATCTTTATTTTCCGCATCAAAGCCGCTGCCGTCGGCAAGGGTACTGCCCAGCCCGGAGTCAATAAGCGCTTTGTGCAAGGGGGAACCGGAATTGCCCATCAGCACCTGTTCAAGAACCGTCAGGCTCAAAACCTCAAACGCTTCCCGGATATCTGCGGTCAGCCATGCCAGGCATACCTGGGATTTTTTTGCCGAATCATCCTGTTCATCAACAGGATAGTAATACGTCATTTTCTTTGGTGCATCCCAGCGAGGCTGGGACGGCACATCGGTATCCGGCTGAATCCGGGTGAAATGGTTTAATACTTTTTCTTCAATGACGTTTAAGTGGGTTGCCAGCGGCAGATTACCGTATGTATAAAAAAAGGCATTGCTTGGATGATAATGATGTTTGTGAAAATCTTTGAGTTGCTCATGGGTCAGTCTCGGGATTTCAACCGGATCTCCGCCGGAGTTAAAGCTGTATGTGGTGTCTGGATATAAGGCATTTAAAATTGATCGTGCCATGATCTGGTCCGGTGATGACATGGCACCTTTCATTTCATTATAGACCACCCCTTTGTATGTCAGTTTTCCGGGTTCGCCCGAATCATTCGCTGGTTCAAATTCAAGCCGGTGTCCCTCCTGTTTGAAACTGAGCCGGTCCAGTTTCGGGAAAAATGCAGAATCCAGATAGACTCCCATCAGGTTATAATAATCTTTTTTATTCTGGGTGGTAAACGGATACATGGTCCAATCGGAAGCGGTGAAGGCATTCATGAAGGTATTCAGGCTTCGTTTAATCATTGAAAAAAACGGGTCCCGGACCGGGTATGTTTCAGAACCGCAAAGAACAGTATGTTCTAAGATGTGTGCCACCCCGGTGGAATCTGTGGGAACGGTTTTAAAAGCAACGGAAAAAGTGTTTTCAGAATCTTCGTTGCTGATATGAATATGACGGGTACCTGTGGAAAGGTGCGCCAGTTCATAAAAAAAAGATTTGATTTCCGGTAGTTCAACAATATTTTTAATCTCGTAACCTGAGATGTGATCGCCGGGTTTCAGGCCGGGGTTGACAGTATCCATATTTAGATTCCTTATATAATTTTCATTTGATCTGCAATTAATAGACGAATGCGATATATATCAAAAATTGATTTCAAAGGCTATGTAAATATAGATATTATTCGTCTTATGAATTTAAATGCTTCAGAAAATTAAAAAAAAGTGGCAATTAAAAAAAAATCCGGTTAAATGTATAGAAAAAATAAAAAATTACCTTAGGGAACTGGAAAATATTAATATATCGGAATAGCGTCGCAATTTTTGTTCGTATTCAAGGCATGTCAACAGGCGCATAACGGGTTATGAAACTGTTGGCGCAACGAAGAAGACGATCAAAAAGGCAAGCCAGTTTGGGATATTAATTTTTGGAAGTTCCCTTATACATTAACCGGCATAAAAAACATGACATCACCCAGAACTCTTCTTGCATCAAAATCACTGCACCCGAAAAAACAGTTTGGGCAGAATTTTCTGGTAGATCCCTCCACCGCGAAGATGATAGTGGATCGTTCAAAATTATCACCGGATGATGTTGTTTTAGAAATCGGGTCCGGCCTTGGCGCGTTGACCATTCCGGCGGCCCGGCAGGCAAAATATGTTTATGCCGTGGAAAAGGATTATGAAGTGGCTGACGTCCTGCAAACGGAATTGATTACGAACGATATTCATAATGTCACTATACTTAATAAGGATATTTTGACTGTTGATATTAATGAGATCAGTGAAAAGGAAAACCGGAAGTTAGTTGTTCTTGGAAATCTGCCGTACAATATTTCTTCTCAGATCCTGGTAGCCCTGCTGAATGCAAAGTCGTCCATTGACCGGGCGTCTTTAATGTTTCAGAAAGAAGTGGCCCGTCGCCTGGCGGCCGGTCCGGGCTCCAAGGATTACGGCAGATTGTCCGTGATGCTGCAATACAGCGCGGATGTTAAAAAACTGGCCACTGTCGGGTCGCATCTTTTTTTACCCAAACCCAAAGTGGCATCTGAAGTGATCGAGATCCGGTTTAAAGAGAAGATTGAAAAGCCGGTGGCGGATGAAGCGCTCATGTCTGAAGTCGTTAAGGCAGCCTTTTCCACCCGGCGAAAGACCTTAAAGAATGCGCTGGCAAATATCCGGATGAAGGTTGATGCTGTAATCATCAAAAGTGTTCTGGCGCAAGCCGAAATCGACCCCGGCCGACGGGCGGAGTCTTTGTCCGTGGAAGAATTTGTGGATCTTGCCAATGCATTTTTTGATTATCAGGAAAATGATAGCTAAAAAAACTTTACCACAGAGAACACAGAGATCACAGAGGGGGGAAGCCACAGTAATAAAAACGCCGATATTTCATGTCATATTGAAATAACGGCGCTGTTTTATAGAATTATTTTCCCGGTTTATTTTTTTTCCGATTCTTCCGGTTGATCTTCCGGCATTTTTTCAGGAGCCGGTTCGGGATCAAACCGGTGTTCAAAACGGTACTCCAGACCCGGTTTCTGATAGTCGTATGCAACGATTCTGTCGTTGCGAATCCAGACCACATGAAAATCTGTCACATATTTTCCATTTCTGTTTTTCGCCTCAAGGGAAATGAAAATTTCCCAGACTTCATTGCCCTTGGCAAGGGATATGGATTCATGGTGTTGGTCTATAACTATTTTTTCAGGCGGTTTGATGACTTTTAAATTTTTTATGCTTTTCGGATTTTCCAGATTCTCATTCATAAATCCGTTGATAACTTCCAGATAATTTTCAGGAAAAGGTCCGCTACCCTTATCAAAAGCTTGTTTATATGGTTCCATCATACAACATGTAAGAGTGAAAATTAAAAAAATGGAAATCAGTAATTGTTTCACGATGGTCTCCTTGACAGATTATTGGTTGAGATTGTAATTATTATTTGATATATAAATATAAAATATGTACCAAATATTCTGTTTTTATGTCAATCAGTTAAATTCGACAAATTAATGGTGGAAAGGATTATCAGATGAATGCCAGAATTGCCCGGATTTTTTTTATCATTTTATTAGCAGTCAGTGTATCCGGATGTTCCTATGTGTTAACACGCATGGGCGCACCGGTAGTTAAACTTGAAGACGGTGAGAAGTCCGTGGGAGATTTTGCCAATTACAAATTTTCCGGCGGGATTTACTCTAATGTCATCCATCTTGAAAGAACACCCCAATGCTCGGAAATCGCAGAAAAAGTCCGTGTCTCTCAGAAGCAGGTCCGGGGCAGAGTATTTTCCATGGTTGAAATTGTATTTTTCGGGCTGGGATTGGTTGATGGGGCCAAAGCGCAGGCAGTTTCCGAACTATCGCGCACTGAAACGCCTTTGGCAAAATATGAAACCGGTAAATTAGTGATTTGCGGTGAAAAAGAGCCGGCTGCCAATGAAATGCTGATTATTGAAGACAAACAAAGAACTTTTCATAAGCAAGTGCAAACGGACGCCAATGGCAATCTCGATTTAGACAGCGTGCTGCAGGATGAGAACAGGGTCTTAAATTTGTCAATAAGGTCAGCCTCTCAGATGACAAAGGCGGTTTCATTTATTTATGATCCCGGCAAATAATCCTGTGCCTGGCATTTGTTTGAAAGTCGTATTGTCCCATCCTTAGCCTTTTTCCTTTTTTAATGAGTGACTGATTGTTAAAGGGGGACTATCAAAATTAGTTATTGACATATGATGATTTTTTTTACATTATGAGTGAGTGTTCACTCATAAATTGCCGTTGTTTATAAATACTGGTTGAACGGAAAGTCTCAAAATTGCACTTTTTTTGTCATTGCGAGGGAGGTACGACCGAAGCAATCTCCTTATCGACAGGGGATTACTTCGTCGTTCGTTCCTCACTTCTCGTAATGACAGCCTGGATTCAGGGTTTTCGTTCAGAGACTAA
>JAQIBZ010000613.1 GCA_027858815.1 Desulfobacteraceae bacterium | reverse complement strand
GGTGGGGCTTGCGGTCAAATTGTATTTACATCCGATGATGCCGTTGCCTGGCAAAAACAGGGCAAAACCGTTATTCTTGTTCGGGAGGAAACCAACCCCGAGGACGTAGAAGGTATGCGTGCCGCATCTGCTGTTTTGACTGCCAGGGGTGGAATGACCAGTCATGCGGCACTCGTCGCCCGTGGATGGGGAAAATGCTGTATTGTCGGTGCGGGCGCGCTACATATTGATTTGGCTAATAAAAAAATGATTATTGACACCATTGAGTATTGTGAAGGCGATATCTGCACATTAAACGGCTCCAAAGGTTTTGTTTACGCTGGCGAACTGCCGATGATTGATGCCACAGAAAACCCAAGGCTCTCAAAATTCATGTCTATGGTAGATAAATACCGGACGATGAAGGTGAGAACAAATGCAGAGACACCAGAAGATGTAACAATTGCCCGAAAATTTGGGGCTGAAGGAATCGGTTTGTTTCGAACCGAACATATGTTTTATGGAGAAGGATCTGAAGAACCGCTTTTTATGTTACGTAAAATGATTTTAAGCAGCACGGAAGATGAAAGGCGCGCTGCTTTGAATGAACTTTTTCCTCATGTTAAAAAAGAAATCAAAAAAACAATGGAAATCATGGACGGGCTGCCGATCACTTTTCGATTGCTCGACCCGCCGCTGCATGAATTTGTTCCCCACAGTAAACAAAATCGGCAGGAACTTGCCAGTGCATTAAATATTGATGAAGAAACAATTGCCAAACGCAGTGAACTGCTCAATGAAAACAATCCCATGATGGGGCATCGCGGGGTCCGCCTGGGCGTTACATATCCTGAAATTTCTGAAATGCAGTTCAGAGCGATATTGGAGGCGGCAGCTGAATTAATCAAAGAAGGCAAGAAAACCCATCCGGAAATCATGATTCCGGTCACCTGTGATGTGAATGAACTTGATCACATGAAAGTGATTACTGATAAAATATATAAAGAGGTGATCACAAAATTTGAGATTGATAAAATTGATTATCAATACGGAACAATGATTGAGATTCCGCGGGCTGCGTTGCTGGCTGACAAGATGGCAGGGACTGCTGAATTTTTCTCGTTCGGTACCAACGATTTAACGCAAATGACCTTTGGATTCAGCCGGGATGACATCGGCGGATTCATGGGTGAATATATCGATCAAAAAATTGTAAAAAACGACCCCTTTCAAACACTTGACATAGAAGGCGTCGGTTCTTTAATTCAGATGGCTGTACAAAAAGGACGATCTACACGTCCAAACCTAAAAATCGGTATTTGCGGTGAACATGGCGGAGACGCAGCTTCCGTGGCATTTTGTTTTAAATCGGGATTTGATTATGTGAGTTGCTCGCCATTTCGTCTGCCTATCGCTCGTCTGGCAGCAGCACAGGCTGCCATTGCTGCAGAAGATAAAAATTAAAAATGCGTTGTCGCTATAGTCGTTTATGCGGTTGCGCATTTGACACAGTAGATGCGGTAAGATCGGCAATCCCGGAGGGTTTCAAATTTTGAAACTTAAGACAGCTCAATATCCTTAAATCAATGTTAAAACAATTTTTCCAAAATTTAAAACGTTCAACTTAGGTTTTAATTTTATGACGATGAATATCGTTAAATGCCATGTGATTATCCCTTTTTATTCTTTTCCGGAAATGATCTGTCAGTATTCTCGTAAATCTGGATTCTTTCGGTTTTCTCAGGAATGAGTGGAGTAAAACTGCTTATGGATTGCCTTTAGCTTAAACCCGTTTTTTTGGCACCCAAAAGGTGGGTTAAAACAGTTTTGAGAAAGGTTTTTAAGGTTTATTAAATATGTTATCAGGTAGTTGACTTGGTCCGACTGGATTTCTTTATTTCCTTTATTTTATATTTATGATAAGTTTTTAAATAGTTGATTTAGATACACCTTATCATCATCAATAAAAAGTATTTTATTCTCTGTAAAAGCCTCTTTGCTTGCACCCTTTTCTCCCCAAATAGGAACAATCTCTGTAAATTTGGTAACGGAAAGAATGTAAGCAGAAATTGAGACAGTCAAATCCCTACCGTCTGCCATCAAATCATCATTAATCTTTTTTTCCAGATCCACAACCTGCTCACGGCAGAAAATCACTTTGGAATTAGTAAAATTCCGGGTTTCCCGGATGCCTTTGGGATCTAGAAAATAGATGTACTGTTTCTTCTTTTCTACAATCCATAAAATAAAATCCGGAAAAAAAGATGAGCTTTTAATAAAAAAGCCAATTCCCCGTTGAGAAAGATTCCGCAGAATGAAGACATCTTTATTTTCAAACTGATCCGACGCTTCTTCAAGATAGGCTCGCAGGTGCAAAACAAAATCCCTTTCGCCTTTATTCAGTCGTGTTGGAATGGTTTTAATTTCATTAAATTGCTTTCCTTGTTCCCATGAAGCAATGGGAGAATATAAATGCTTACCAAAATGGATAGACGGCAATATCTTGCTATCCGTTTTGTACAACTCTTCTATGTTTGCTTTTAATTCTTCAATCACCGGCAGATGCTGTTTGGGTACTTTCACAATCAGGCGCTGGGCATCCGGAAACATTTCCTGGTGTTCTTCCTGAACCAGCATCTCATAGGTAAGATATTTTGTCAGAAACGCCTTTTCCTGATTCGCATAGAATTTATTGATATAGTCTTTGGCAAGGATACAGGCAATATCCTGAATTTTTCCATTGATTGCTTCTTTTAAACCAAATTGCCCGGGTTGACTGAACAAATCATAAGCACCGGTTTGAAGAAATTCCTTAATTGCGTCTTTATTGATAATCAGATTGGTGTATACCTTGAGCAAACGAAATCTGTCCGCTTCCAGTCCCAGGGCATTGAAATCAATAAAATCAATATATGGCTTGATAAAATTGACGTTATAACTACCACTGTCTTCAGCTACCTGACCGTTGAATCCGCCGGCCGCGACACTGACCCTATTCCTCAAATCCAGGGTTATTCGTTTCGCAATCTCCCCCTCATACGCAAGCTCAACAATATGTGCCTTAAAATGATGGCCGGATCGTGTTTTAAACGTCATTAGCCGGCCATTCCATTGCTCTTTGCGGTTAAACTTTAAATCAATTGAATAGTCGGTATACTCAGGAATTTCTTTTTCGATTTCAGACAAAAACCGGTTCATATAGGATGCGTTTAGGCCAAAGATGGAAATAGTCTGCAAGGCCCTGATCTGGTATGGCGCATTGGCATCCTCGCGTTTTAAGGATAAATCTTTCCCCTTCAGGCGGACCCCGCGACCGAATAGCTGGATAATCTGAGCACCTTCGCTTTTGCCCATATTCATCAATCCCATGCTCGACACCCGCCAGGAGTTCCAGCCTTCAATAAATTTTTTAGACCCGATAAGAATATTTATCGGATATCCAGGCGCTGAAAATCTTTCAAACAAGGAGCGGGTAAAGTTATCATCTTGAACAATCAGCTCTTCGTCCGTGTCTTGCTCCAGTTTTTTAATGTATTTTGGTACATCGCCGATATTGATAACGGCAAAGTATTGATCGTTTGTCTTCGTTTTCAGGGCAATCTCACCATCCGCCTGTTTTATCTGAAACGCTTCAATAGAGCCGATGCCATGAAATACCGTTCTTAGGATCTCTTCTGCTTCCGGTTTATTCGCGTGGAGATATTGATAACGATATTTAAAAATATCAACGCCGTTTTCATCATTTAAGCCCGAGTTTGCCGAAATGATTTTATCAATGTCATTTTGAAGCTCTCCTGGCTGGGATAAAGCGAATTTAAAATATTTAACAATGCGTGTAACATCCGAGATATTTTGTTTGTCTGCCTGGGTCAGGCTTTTTGACCCATTGCCGATGACCTTGCTGCCCACAAATATCCATAAAGGTTTTTCAATATTGTATGAACGGAGTTCGTCTTTGAATTTTTCAAAAAGAATGAGTTGTTCATAAAATCCCAATAAACTGGCGGTGAGCAGCAGACGGTTCTGTGCCTCGCTGTAATCATCGGCAACATCGATATTAAAAACCGAAAAATCCTTTCCATACCCGTCAATATAAAAATGTCGGTAGGAATAATCAAAAATAATAGACCGGGCATATTCATTTAACAGGGGCAGGTCTTTGCCGGTTATGGATATTACCTGGCCGAGGGTGGCCGAGTATTCAAAGGTGAATGAACCGCTGCCGCGGGTGATATGTTCACGCAAGCCTTTCCAGGCTTTTTCTTCTGATTTCTGCCCCTTGTGTCCTTCATCAATAAAAACCAGATTTCTGGATTCAGAAAAAAAATCCACATCCACACTCACGCCTTCGCCTTCTTTTTTCTTTACCAGTTTGGTAATTTCAATGATCAGCACTTGACCATCTCTGGTTTTTAAACTTTCTTCACTTCCGGAATACTGCTTGGCGTCAATCCCGCTTTTTATTAAGTCGTCGTAATGCTGACGGCTTAATCCCTCGTTGGGTGTAATCAGAATAATATTTTCAAAGTTTTTAAAATATCGGGTGATCTGCCAGTAATTGCAGTGCATGAGAAGGGTTTTGCCGCTGCCGGTGGCCATCCAGAAAGCCAGTTTTGTTAAATCGTTTTCCGCATAATCATCAATATTTTTAAAATCGTCGTTTTGTGCTTTGAAGGAATTCAGGCCGCAAAAAAACGTGCTTTGATGGTTTACATACTGATCCAGAAAATACTCGGTAAAAAGCAGGGCAAACCACTGGTAATATTTTAACGAAAAAAACGGTTCCGCCATATGCTTGCGCAGTTTTTCCTCATATCCGGAAATCGCCTCATCATAGGTAAACAGGGTATGATTCCCGACCCGCTTATTGGTACGATTCACCAGAACGCCGGCAAAATAAGATCTGCCGGTAGCGTTTGAACCGGTTGAACGGGTATTAAACTCTTGTCTCAGGGTATCAAAGTCTTCGTATCCGAATTGTTTCAGGATATAGCGGAACAGGATAAGTTGTTTGCCAAGCTGCATGATCAGGAAACCATTTTATTTTTAAATATGTGCTCTATGGGTTCATACCCCTCTATGTGGGCCTGTCCGTTAATATACAGCAGGTCATGGGGAAAGGCTTTCATCTCTTCTGTTAATGCGCTACGGTCTGCTTCATAATCTTTGGCGTGCCAGTTCCGGGTGCTGCGCCAGACTACCAGAACCTGTTTTCCACCATTGGTGCTACCATAAATGAACTGATATTTCCGGCTATTGATTTCCTTTGTGATGCATTTCTGCATGTGCAGGCCGATCAGGTAATTAAAAGTCTCCACCAGATCCACCGCCTGCCGGGTATCATAGGTAAGTCCATCCCAAATCTTTAGTTCATAAGCCCATGGATCAGTCATTGCTTCTGTATTCACCAGGCTTTGGCTGTCGCGGGTTTCAAATTCCAGAAAATATTTTGGAATATATTCTTTAAACGCAAGGGCCTTTTGAGTTGTGTCTTTTGAAACCGTAAATGATATATTTTCCAGTGCTTCCTCATACTGCTCCAACCGCTGGTATTTAAAAAATACTCCAAGCCCGTTCATCTTGTCATCTTTAGGTTTTCCGGTTTTCCAGTCAAAGGTATAAGCGATTTTCTTGATGCGGGGAATGATGGTTTTATACATATGGCCACCCAGTTCATTCAAAATAAATGAGAGTTTTTTATCACCAACTTCATTTATTCGAAAAACTGAATGCGCTGTTGTTCCGGAACCAGCAAAAAAATCTAAAATATAACCTGAATTTTTAGCTGAAAGCGAGATTAGGGATTGAATTATGGTGGTGGGCTTGGGATTTGGAAAAGTGCCCCGTTCACCAATTAAATTGGCTAATTCTTTTTCACCATCTGTAAAGTCTGTAATAACCGATTTTGCAACATCTGAAGTAACATTATCCAAGAACCTTTTTACTTGCGGTATTTTTTTCTCATCCACACCAAAACTAATCAACGATACTTCAAGCATTTCTAGAAACGATAAGCTTCCTTTTTCTGTCCTTTTATTCTTCCAAAGCCACCCTCTGCTTGGAGCAGGACAAAGTTTTTTTGTAACGGGATGGATTGGTTGATAGAATCTATACTCAGTGCTATCGGGATCTTTATGCTCCGCTGTCAAAGTATTTGCGTTCGGCCATGAAGGGTCACTTTCTCTATAAATCCATATAACGGCTCTTTTTGTTCTAGCATCTTCTGGTTTTACATATTCACCCTTTTTAGTTCTGTAATCCGCATATTTGTATTGTTTGATTCCTTTCCAAGGATTGTTTTTTTTGGTTTCATCATTCCATTCCAGACCTAAAGCTTCAATTTCTAATT
>JAQIBZ010000609.1 GCA_027858815.1 Desulfobacteraceae bacterium | reverse complement strand
GGCAGTCTGGGCAGCTGTTCCAGCTGTCATACGAGACATCGTTTTTCGATTATGGAAGCCCGAAAACCGGGAGCCTGCGGGCAATGCCATCTGGGGCCGGATCATCCCCAGATTGAAATTTACACGGAATCCAAACATGGAGATATTTACGCTGCATTTGGAGATACTTATAACTGGAATGCGGCACCGGGAACCTGGTCGCCGGGAACAGACTATCGCGGTCCGACCTGCGCTTCCTGTCATATGTCCGGTGCAGGCACGGTCAGAACATCCCATGATGTCACTGAGCGCCTGTCATGGGAGCTTCAGGCGCCGAAGACCGTCAGACCGGAAGACTTTAAACCGTTTCCGGCGCAGACAAACTGGGAAGTGGAACGGAATAAAATGAAAGAGGTCTGCAAGCAGTGTCATGGGAAAAAATGGGTAAATGACCATTATACGAAAACAGACAAAGTGGTGGAAGAGTATAACACCGTTTATTTCGCTCCGGCCAAGGCAAAGTTGGATGAACTCTATGCAAAGGGACTTTTGGATAAAACCCGATTTTTTGATGAACCGTTAGAGGTTGAATATTATGAACTCTGGCATCATGAAGGACGACGGGCCCGCATGGGAACCGCTATGATGGCTCCGGATTACGCCTGGTGGCATGGTTTTTATGAATGCAAGAAGCGGTACAACGGGTTTATGAAAGAGGCCCGGGAACTCATCGAGCACAACAAAAAGGATTACAAAGCCCCGGACTATCCCAACGCGACCGGAGATACCACCAAACCGGCGGAAATATTCGGTAAGAAAAAGTAAATTTTTTTTAAAGCTATTGACCTAAGTCAAGGAAAGAGACTCAAAACAAGGGTAATGTCATAATCAACAAAGAGAAAAAAATTTCAACTCTGCTAATATAAAAACAATAGGGAGGCAACATATGTTTTGTTTTCAATGTCAGGAAACAGCGAAAAACACCGGATGCACCGTCAAGGGCGTTTGTGGGAAATCGGAAGACATCTCAAATCTTCAGGATCTTTTAATCTATACATTAAGGGGGCTTGCAGTTTACGGTGAAAAGGCCGGCGAACTGGGTATTTCAAACAAGGGAAACGGATTGTTTGCAGCACAAGCGCTTTTTGCAACCATCACCAATGCCAACTGGGATAATGACAGGTTTGTTGCGCTTATCAAAGAAACATTAAAACGCAGAGATGCGCATAAAGAAAAGTTTCTGGCAGCTTATAAAGAAAAAAACGGTAAAGCGTTTGATGAAAAATTACATCATTGTGCTACCTGGTTTTCAGATGACCGGGCCGAATTTGAAGAAAAATCAAAATTAGTCGGTGTTCTTGCAACGGAAAATGAAGATGTCCGATCTCTACGGGAACTTTTGATCATCGGTTTGAAAGGAATTGCTGCGTATGCGGATCACGCCGCCATCCTGGGCGTGGAAAAAGATGAAATCTATAATTTTATCATGGAAGCCCTGGCTTCGACCACCAAAGATCTGTCCGTGGATGAAATGGTCGGGCTGGTCTTGAAGGCCGGAGAAGTTGCCGTAACGACCATGGCTGCTTTAGATGAAGCCAATACCAGCGCTTATGGTCATCCTGAAATCACGCAAGTTAATATCGGGGTTGGCAGCAATCCCGGAATTTTGATCAGCGGTCATGACTTAAAAGACATGGAAGAGCTGCTCAAACAGACTGAGGGTACCGGCGTGGATGTTTACACCCACGGTGAAATGCTCCCGGCGAATAGTTATCCGGCGTTTAAAAAGTATGATCATTTTGTGGGAAACTACGGAAGTTCATGGTTTCATCAAAATACGGAATTCGAATCTTTCAACGGTCCCATCCTTATGACCACAAATTGTATTATTCCCATAAAAAAAGGGAATTATCAGGGCAGGATTTTTACCACAGGCATGAGCGGATATCCGGATGTGGTACATATACAGGACAGACCGGAAAACGGTTCAAAGGATTTTTCAAAGATTATCGAACTGGCCAAAAAATGCGCGCCGCCAACAGAAATTGAAACCGGAGAAATCGTCGCCGGGTTTGCACACAACCAGGTTTTAGCGCTGGCGGACAAGGTGGTTGATGCGGTAAAATCAGGGGCGATCAAACGGTTTGTGGTTATGGCCGGATGCGACGGACGGCAGAAATCAAGAAGTTATTTCACTGAAGTGGCCCAAAACCTGCCTGAAGATACAGTAATCCTGACAGCCGGGTGTGCGAAATATCGCTATAACAAGCTTGATCTTGGCGATATCGGTGGAATTCCCCGGGTGCTTGACGCGGGCCAGTGCAACGATTGCTATTCTCTTGTGGTAATTGCTTTAAAACTCAAAGAGGTGTTTGGCCTTGAAGATATCAATGAACTGCCCATATCATACGACATCGCATGGTATGAACAAAAGGCGGTTGCGGTTCTTCTGGCGCTGCTTCACTTGGGTGTTAAGGGAATCCGCCTTGGGCCAACTCTCCCGGCGTTTGTATCACCAACGGTCCTTAATGTTCTGGTGGAAAATTTTGATATCAAACCCATCGGCACCGTCTCTGAGGATATCGCGGCGATGATGGCCGGGAAATAGTGCCATCATGTAAAAAAATTATATCGTAGATAGGTGGTATATGGAAAAATTTCCATATACCACCTATGATAGAATAAATAAAATTTTATAATGTCAATTCCATTAAAGGCAGGAGATTACTTCGTCGTTCGTTCCTCACCCCTCGTAATGACAGATTCGATTTATGGATTTTCGTTCAATTATTAAATAGTCTCTTGAAAAGGAGGTTCGTTTATGCTGAAAAAAGTAGCTGTGTTTGAAGAAAACGATTTTAGCGAAAAGCATTTTAAACGGCTGACTGTTCATGAATCGCCGTATTTTAAAATTATCAATTTTAACTTCAAGGCCGGCCAGGAACTGCCCATTCATGCCCATGAAATTGAAGGTCAGCTGAGCATTGCCATCCTGGAAGGAAACGGGGAATTTTTAGGAAAAGACAATGCCCGGATTCCGGCAGCACCCGGTGATGTTCTGATTTCTGATATCAATGAACCTCATGGTATATACGCAGAGACGGATCTGAGGGTACTGGTGACTATTGCCCCGCCCATTTGATTTAGTTTTAGGTATAGTTAATTATTGAACTCCCCACAGTTTTCTGCGGGAGTTTTTTTGTTTGCCCGCTGTAAATAATCCTGTTTATTAAAAAAAATAATGCTCAAATACCAGACAAATATCCTTGAATAAAATTTCAAAAAATGGGATAAAATTCGGTATTTAATTAAAGAAAAATCTGTTTTCTTTTTAAATTACCAATAATTTTACCCTGAGATTAGATTGAAGGTGCGGATCGTTTAGACTGAATCATGGTATATACACTTTTGGTGGAATAATTGTTTTTGAGCGTGAATAAATCATAATAATTGAGGGATGCTTGCATGGTAAAAAAAAGTCTTAAAGTCTTGATTCCTGTGGATGGTTCTGATCAGGCCCTGAAAGCGGCCGTATATGCTGCAAAAATGTTTCCGCGTGATCGAACGGAAATGGTATTGTTTCATGTGGACACCCAAAAATCGGATTTGGGAAAAAATTTTTCCGGAAATCCATTGCATGACTCACAAATGAAAAATATTCATAAATGGAATGCCGCTGACCATAAAACAATGAACGCGTTTATGGACAAAGCAATTGCCCGGATAAGGGGGGCAGGATATCCGGAACCTGCGGTAAGGGTTAAAATTAAAAAGAAACAAGAGCGGGTTTTAGATGAGATTCTCAGGGAAGCCCGTGAAGAATATGATGCCGTGGTTGTGGGAAAAACCGGCCGAAGCCGTTTAAAAGACAAGTTTATCGGTTCTCTGGCCATAAAGCTGGCGGGAAAATTAAGTCGTATCCCCTTGATCATTGTTGACGGTGATCCAGAGACGGATAAATTATTGCTCAGTGTTGACCAGAAGGAAGAAGCGTTTAAAAGTATTTTTAATATCGGCGTATTGCTGGATATTCAAAATTTCAGTATCGCCATTTGTCATGTGGCGCGATGTGCGGCAAAAAAAAGTGAAAATCCCGATGATTTTAACTGCAATTTTTTTAAACACGATTGTCCGCTAAGGGACGTGGAATGTATTTGCCCGTCAATCGGGAGTATGAAAGACTGCCTGGTCGATTCCGGTATCCTTTCGGAAAAGATTTCAGACCTTATTGTTGGTGCTAAAAATCCGGTGGATTCCACTTTGGAACTTTCTCGTGAAAAACAAATCGGTTCTGTTATTGTCGGCAGAAGGGCTATTGTGCCGTTTGTCGAAGAAGTCATTTCCGGCCGCTACAGCCAGAAAATGTTAAAGAAGATGGAAAATATAGCGCTGTGGGTGGTGAACTGATTATTTTATTATGAGTAACCAACAATCCAATGACCCGCTGCACGGCATCACCTTGGAGCAGATCGTAATCCATTTGGCTGGCCATTATGGCTGGGCTGAACTGGGAAAACGGATTCCGATCCGGTGTTTCACCAGTAATCCGTCGGTGAAATCCAGCCTGAAATTTCTGCGCAAAACCCCCTGGGCCCGAAAAAAAGTCGAGGATTTATACATCACCATACAAAGGAAATCAACCCAATGACATTTCATAAAAATTTTATCGATCAAACTCCGGAAGCCAAGGTCATTGGTATCGGCGGCAGTCCCAGAAAAGGCGGAAATTCAGATGTGCTTTTGAAACATATTCTCAAAGGCGTTAGTGAAAATCAGCTCGTTGCCGAGAAGGTGCACTTATGCGATTTCCAGTATCAGGGGTGTATCGGGTGCGAGCGCTGCCGAAAGGACAAAATCTGTACCGGATTAAACGACGGGATGTCTTTGCTTTACCCAAAGATATATGAAGCAAAAGGCCTGGTTATTATATCACCCACGCATAACTATAATGTCACCGCATGGATAAAAGCCTTTATTGATCGTCTGTATTGTTTTTATAATTTTGATAACAATCGTCCCAGAGGATGGTCGAGTCAGTTGGCAGGGCAGGGACGCAAGGCTGTTCTGGGGGCCGTTTGTGAGCAGGAAAATAAAGAAGATATGGGATTTACCCTTGATGCCATGCGTCTTCCGCTTGAAGCGTTGGGGTATGAAATAATCGGTGAATTACCTGTTTTTTCGATCTTTGCCAAAGGAAAGGTCTCAGAAGATATGGGAATACTTCAAAAAGCCGAAAAACTTGGGTCGGATTTAGCAAAATCAATTTTGATGGCTTCGTAAAAAAAAGGAGGCCAAATGGAAATTGAAAACGCCATTGACCTGCTTGAAGACATCCCTGGTAAATACAAAGATGTCTTAGGAGAGAATTTTTTCCCATACACAATGGATCAACTTTTATGAGGTATGGGGTGAAAAATAAAATGAAAATTTTATGGGCTGTCAGTTCAGTAGGTAAAGGGCATGTTATGCGGGATCTTGCCATCGTGAATCAGCTTAAACTATTAGCGGATGTAGACATTGACTGGTTAGCCCCGGATCCCGCTGGTAATTTTCTCAGTAATCGTGGGTATAATGTTCTTGAATGCTCATCCCGATTAGCAGGAAGCGGTAAACTCTATGAACAGGTTTTTTCCGGATGTACGGAAGAATTTAATCTTATGGAATATACCAGGGCCGACACGCAGCTTCACAAGCAGGACTTCAGGATCAGTGCAACGGCATGGCAGGAAAAGAACTATGATGTGATTATTGGGGATGAAGCCTTCTGGCTTCTTACCGGGTTCGCATCACGTTGGGAGAAAAAGCCTGCTCCTTTTATTTTTTTAACTGATTTTATTGGCACCAAAGCAATGCGATCAAGGCGCAGGGACCTTTTTACCGCCTGGTTTAACAACCTTAAATTTTCGTTTAGCCATATGGGGCCGGATTTATATCTTTATGTGGGCGATGCAGAAGAAATACCTGATGAAAGCATGGGGTTCCTATTGCCAGGCAGGAGAAAGTGGGCACAAAAACATTGCCGTTTTGTTAAACCGATTGTAGGTTTTGACCCGGATGCCATACCAGATAATCGTACGCTAAGAAAAAAATTAGACCTGCCCGAAGATAGCAAACTATTTCTGGCAACCATCGGGCCGGAGGGAAATTATGAAAAACGGGTTGCAAACATTGAGCAAGTTTTTGAAATTATGAAAGCGGATTTTCCGGATGCCTATTTCATTATAACCGGCTCAGGGACTGGAACGAAAAACCCCGGGGCCGGAACGAAAAAATGGATACATTACCATCATTTCCTTGACAACTTATATCAATACTTTGCCGCCTCTGATTTTGTCATTACACAATCCGGATATGGTAAAGTCACAGAATTGTCTGCCCTTGGGATACCATTTATTGCCATTCCCCTTGATTATCATTTTGAGCAAGAATATGTAATGGACCACCGTTTGGATCATTATGGGGTTGGAAAATTGATAACAATGCGTGATCATAACCCGGAGGATATTGCTAAAATTGTATATCAGTTAATGAATGTGGAGATGGTATCGATCGAAGTTGATACAGGTATCGAAATAGCGAATATTATATTAAATGTAGTTGATACCGAAATGGAGCAGACCACACAAGGGAATTGAAAATGCCAAGTCCATTGACTTTAATGATGGGAGTGCTATTCGGCTCAATCGGTTTAGGCTTTTTTGTTTATGGTAAAAAACAAAAAGCGGTTATCCCTTTTGTCAGCGGCATTGGCTTAATGGCGCTTCCCTATATTATTTCAAATATTTATAT